>CAYNKU010000031.1:4312-13763 GCA_964397865.1 uncultured Pirellulales bacterium
CCGGGTGTGCTGGCACATGTTGCGGGGATGTTCGCGGCGCGGGCTTTTAATATCGATTCGCTGGTCGTGGGCAGGACAGAAGACCCTGAGTTGAGCCGAATGACTATAGTTGTGATCGGCGATGACAGGGTTCTTGAGCAGGTTCGCAAACAGTTGGCTAAAATAGTTCCGGTTGTGAAGGTTCAGGATTTTGTGGGTCAGCCTGTTGTTGCGCGTGACCTGATGCTGATAGCGATTTCGGCGCCTCCCGAGAAAAAGCCGGAGGTCCTTGCGCTTGTAGATATATTTAACGGCAAGGTTGTCGATATCGGTCAGAAATTCGTGATGGTCGAGATAACCGGGCCTGAGGCGAAGATAGAGGCGTTTATAGAGGTTTGCAGGCCGTATGGGATAAAGAATGTCGCGCGGACGGGAACGATAGCGATGCCACGCCACGCGAAGACGGATTAAGAGCCTATCCGAATAACTTGATCTGCTACGGCCGGCTGCGAAGTTCGATGCCAAGACGGCAGGGGCTGATTTAATTGGGGGCAGAGACAATTTTAAATCCTTGCCTGGAGCGGAGGTTTTAATATAATTGTGGGCATTCGAGGCGAGAAGCTGAATTTTTTCAGAAAAATATAAGGAGAATATGAGCTATGGCATTGAAGATTTATTATCAGAAAGATGCGCCGATTCGTCCTTTGAAGGGCAAAAAGGTTGCGGTTATCGGTTTTGGGAGCCAGGGACATGCGCACAGTCTTAACCTGCGCGACAGCGGAATTAATGTAGCGGTTGCGGAACTAAAGGGTACGGATAATTATAAGCTGGCTAAAAAGTACGGCTTTTCCCCCACTGATATCAAGACGGCTATGGAGGGAGCGGCGCTTGTGATAGTGACGGTGCCGGATGAGGTTCAGGCGAAGGTTTATGAGAGCCAGATAATGCCGAATCTTGTAGCGGGCCAGGTACTTGGTTTCTGTCACGGATTTAATATTCATTTCAAGTATATTGTTCCGCCCAGGAAAGTCAGTGTTGTGATGATAGCTCCGAAGGGGCCTGGTCATCTTGTTCGCAGCGAGTTCGTAAAGGGCGGCGGGGTGCCTTGTCTTGTGGCGGTATTGAGGGGTTCTTCGAAACAGGCGCAAAAAATCGCTCTTGCGTGGGGTAATGGTATCGGCGGCGCGCGGGCGGGGATCATAAGGACGACGTTCAGGGAAGAGACGGAGACCGATCTTTTCGGCGAGCAGGTGGTTTTGTGCGGAGGTCTTACTTCTCTTATCAAGGCCGGCTTCGAGACGCTGGTGAAGGCGGGTTATCAGCCTGAGATCGCTTACTTCGAATGTATGCACGAAGTGAAACTGATAGTCGATCTGATGTATCAGGGCGGGATGAGCTATATGCGGTACAGTATATCGAATACGGCTGAGTATGGCGACCTGACGCGGGGATCGAGGGTGATTACCGGCAAGACGAAGGCGGAGATGCGGAGGATTCTTCGCGAGATTACAAGCGGTAAATTCGCGGCGGAGTGGGTAAAAGAATATCAAGGCGGCGCGAAGAAATTCAACAGGCTCTACGAAAAGGATCACGACTGCAAGCTCGAGACGGTCGGCAGGAAACTTCGCAAGATGATGAAGTGGATCGACAGCAAAGAGGTTTGAGGCCGGCGGCGGCTTTGCGGGCAATTATTGGCGGTCTATATTAAGGAGCGAGCTTATGAAAACTGCGGGAGTATTGGTTTTTGTTTTGCTTTTAGGGCTGTCCGGTTGTCTGGTTGCGGATTTTCGCGAGCTCGTCACGCCGGCGGGGCCTGTTTCTGACGAGGATATTGTCGCCAGTTACGATCAGATAATGATAGGCCACAGCGGCGTTGCGGACGTTCTTATGTCCATACACAGACCGGAGACAGAGATTCTAAGCCAGAGCGCGAGCGTTATCGTATCGCACGGTCAGAACAAGCGCAAGCACAAGAGGTGGTTCAATATGATCGCGTTCGACGAGATGGAGATGACCGCCGGCCGCAAGTACGTTTTCATAGCCGATGAAAGGCCGAAGCGGCTTTCACTTGCGCCCTGGACGGGAGTACGGTTCGACTGCCGGATGATAGTTGATAAGGGGCTTCTCGATGAACCTTATACCGACAAAGACGCTATGCGGATCGCGGTACTCGAAGAGGTTAAGAAAAAATTGAGGGGCGACCTGGACGAGGTTGTCGGGGACAATAAGTTGCTGGATACTTCGGGTTTGATGATCAATCAGATACTGGAGATGGTTTTAGTCAAGTTAGAGGATTCGCCTTCGCTTGCGGGCCGGCTGAGCGATTTTACGGGCCTGGAATTCGATCATATCAACCTCAGACGGGGCAGGATCGGTATGACTATTTCCGAGAATATTGTAACCGTCAAGATCAGGGCGGGGTCTTTCACGGAAAGATTTGCGGAGGAAGAAGAAATTTAGCTTGGCGCGGCCTCGGGTTTTACCCTTTGGCCGCAACCAAAAAGTTAAAGGTTTTACTCTATAAAAAAGTATGGAAATATCTCTATAAACGTTAAATATAAAAGGCTGACGCCTTAAAGAAACCGCCTTTTATCTTTCTTCCTGCCCCGGCAGCAACGGCGGGCCTGCCGCGACATAGCATAGCGACGGCGGGTGGGGTAACGGTGAGTGGTTGTAGTAGTAAAGTCCCGCCGAAGGTGGTTAATTTAAGAATAATTCATTTGCCGTCAGTGTGATACTATCAATCGCATATCCTGCAAAATCAACGTTCGTTGTCCCTTAATCAGTCTGATGTTTCCAGATAATCTAAATAGCCACAATAGGTTAGGTATGTTGACAACAGCAAATCCCTCGCTGGTTCTATATCTTCCAGGGCTTGTTCGGCTGACTGAATTGTTCTGATATTCAAATCTACACGGTCAAGTCCAAGGCCGGCCAGAGTTACATCTACCTTTTCAATTACAAGCGGTTTTCCCCTTTGCCCCCCTGACTGCGGATGCTCGTTTAGCCGAACAGTTACTGAACCTGTTGAGCCGTTAAGCATCTTAAAGCCCCAAAAACCCATCTCCGCAAGCGAATCGATTTCATTTAGAACATTTTGGAAGTGAATATCTTCAAGATGTCTTTGTGCCGCAGATAACGGATGTCTTGCGGAATGTGCGGCAATCATTCTTAATTCGTGTACCTTATTTAAAATGGCATCCAGGATCGTCAACGTACACTCAATCAGGTCTATGCCCTGGTCAGTACTTAACAGGTCGTCATCTTGTCGGTCAATTCTGCGATTTGGCTCCGGCAGGTGGTTAAAACGGATAAAATATCCTACATAGGTGCATCTAACCTGTTCTCCTATAGCTATCGCTTCACCAAGAAACTCCATAGTCTGTCTGGCCGATTGAGGCGTCGAGATGTCTAAATTGTCACCGTCAAGACCAAGGCCGATTCGGGTCATATCAACACCATTGATTCTAAAAGATTTGCGCGTTTGCCGAACAGCAATCGATTCAATTAAACCATCAAGCATTTTGAAACCGTTATACTCTGTGCTCTCCGCGACCAAGTCAATTTCATTCATGTAATCTTGAAAATCAGCGTTCATTAGAGCCCTTTGTGTATTGGAGTATGACCCATATGCGGAACTTGATGCCATAGACATCAGGCCCCTCAGTATTGAGTTGATCTCCTCCAAACCATTTAGCGTAGTATCCACGAGATCAATAGCATCACTGATGTTTATCATATCGTCTTGTTCTGCCGCTGCCCGAACAGGTGGAACATGCTGTTGAGCGGCTGAGGTTGGAGTAAAAAATATCGAACATACGCAAAATAGAAAAATTACCAACAAAACCTTTGCATTTCTTGTTTTACACATTTGTAATCCCCTTGTAATTTGTTTTAGTTTACACTGTTCCTTAAATCCCTATGAATTAGAGCAATTGGCGCGCCAAGACGTGCCAAAAGTCAGGTTTTTTGTATAGAAACCCCAGGCTAACCGCGGCGGACGGTGTTATCGGTGTCCAAAACATGGCTTCCTGAGTTAATAAACGTTTTACAAGTAAAATTATTTCGGACAGTAAAATAGTGACAGGCAAGATATGTAAAAAAAGTATACACTGCGGAAAAAGCTTGCTATGAACTCGGACATAGATGGATTTCGTGGAGTGGCCTCTGGAAAGAAAAAAGGACGGCCGATATTTTGGTCAGTTTGAGTAAATCAAAAAAGGCCGACGGGAGGTGGAATTTTTCGTCGGCCTTTTTTTATTAAAAGGTGAGTGGGTCTGTAAGCCGAGTTCTGTATCCCCGAAGGGACGACGGCCATTTAACTTGACCGGCTGTTGCCAGCCGACTCTGTCTTTCGACAAGCGACCTACCCGCCGGCCGAATGCAAAGATTCTTGCCCGGGCCGGGCAAACCGGCATACTTGGTCTTGCAGGCGGTGGGGTTTACCATGCCGGCGGCGTCACCGTCGCCGCGGTGCGCTCTTACCGCACCATTTCACCATTGCCTGAGCCATAGAGGCCATCGGCTGTGTATTTTCTGCTGCACTATCCCTCGGGTCGCCCCGGGTGGCTGTTAGCCACCACCGTGCCCTGTCCTGCTCGGACTTTCCTCCGGCCCAAAAGGCCGGCGGCCGTCCGACCCACTCGATCTTATTATAACAAAAATCGGTAGAATTCTTTACTTTTTTGCGGAGCTTTTGTTCGGCGAGCTGCCGAAACCAGATTTTGAGCCAAATACCAAGGATTTATTAATCCGAAGCTAAACAAATCTTAAAGCTGTAGGCGTATTTACAGGGTTTTTCATCCGGTGTTTTGATTACCAGGTCTTTGCCTTTCTGCTGCCACGTTAAATCCTTATCGACGCCGAGCATTCGGATCGAGGATGATTCTTTTGCGCGTATATCCGGGATAACGATTTTCTCGCCGGGCCAGCCCCAGTGGATAACGTATACCACGCCTTTTTTGGCTGTATGATACAGGGGGCCGTGGCTGGCGGCGGCTTTGACAGTTTGCTTGTGTCTCCACCAGTAGCGATAATCCATGTGTTTGAATTCAGGCGGTACCTGGCCGCCGCTTGGAACCCGCTTGCAATTGGGGTTTGGTTCGAAAAACGGCCTGGTGTTATAAATTGCCTCGCCGTTAACTTGGAGCCAGTCGCCGATCTCCCACATATTTTCCCAGGCCTGCTTGGTATTGACCATTTGTACCAGCCAGATGCCGCCTTTGGAAACCACGTCAATGAAGATGTGCAGCATATCTTCAGGTGTGCGATACTCCCATTGCCATTTTGACCCGGTTCTCATACCGATGCCAAACTCGTTGACCCAGCAGTTCCACTGGTTGCGGATCATATCCCACTTGACCCATGTTTTCGGAGAGACGCTATCTACTATTTTGCCTTCCATCTCCAGCACATCGCCGAATTCCCATTTTTCTTCGCAATCACCGCCGAGGTCATCGTTAACCCAGACATCTTTGCCTTTTTTGTCAGCGTAATTATAAAACCAGGCAACCAGTTCGGGGGTTCTTAAATAAGAGGATGGTGGGGTTGCGCCGTCGAAGAAGAGGTAATCGGCGTCGAGTCTTTTAACTTCATTTTTTATGTTTTTGTGGGCGAAATCAACGAATCCCGGGTGGCCGGCTGCAGGTATTTTTCCTGTTCCGAGCAAATTATAGCCGATGCCAATTTTGAAGCCGTATTTTCTTGCGGCTATGACCTCTTTGTCTAACATGAGCAGTCCTTCGGTTCCGGGGTAGCATCCCCGGAGCGTGGATTTGAAGAATTTTGCGCCTGTTTTTTCATAGGCTCGCATTAGTGCATCATAATCCACGGTGTCCGGGTCGTTTTTATCTTTCCTGGCATAAGTTGTTATTAACTGGCCCGTGCTGTAAAGTTTTATATCATCGAATTCTTCATCAGCGGGCTCTTTGTATCCTAACTCCCGTCGCATTTGGACGTCTTTCATCCAGTGCCAATACTGGTAGTCATCGAAATCTTTTGGGGGCCCGACAAATAGAATTCCAAGTTTGGCGTCTTTGAGCCATTCGGGGGTCTGGTGTTTTGCGATACTCTCGAGAGTCGGCTGCCATTTTTTAGTAACGTGCAATTTGTTTTTTAGAGGCGTGCATGAACAAGCCATCACAATCGTTAATGCGATCGTTAATACTTTTGTAAGACCGATCGTTTTTTTCATTTGATTCTTTCTCGTTTAATTTGAAGCTAAATGAATTTTAAAGCTATAGGCGTATTTACAGGGTTTTTCATCCGGTGTTTTGATTACCAGGTCTTTGCCTTTCTGCTGCCAGGTTAAGTCCTTGTCTACGCCGAGCATTTTGATCGATGATGATTCTTTTGCGCGTATATTCGGGATAACGATTTTATCGCCGGGCCAGCCCCAGTGGATAACGTATACCACGTCTTTTTTGGCGGTATAATAGTAGGGGCCATGTTCGGTCGCGGCTTTGACGGTTTCTTTGTGTCTCCACCAGTAGCGATAATCCATCTGTTTGACTTCAGGCGGTACCTGGCCGCCGCTTGGAACTCGCTTGCAATTTGGGTTTGGTTCGAAGAAGGGCCTGGTGTTATAAATAGCCTCGCCGTTGACTTGGAGCCAGTCGCCTATTTCCCACATATTCTCCCACGCCGGTTTTGTGTTTACCATCTGTACCAGCCAGACGCCGCCTTTGGAAACTATATCGATAAATATGTGCAGCATATCTTCCGGTGTGCGGTGTTTCCACTGCCATTTCGAGCCGGTTCTTACGGCAACGCCGAATTCGTTGACCCAGGGGTTCCATTGGTTACGGATATTATCCCACTTGACCCAGGTTTTGGGGGAGACGCTATCCACTATTTTGCCTTCCATTTCCAGCACATCGCCGAATTCCCATTTTTCTTCGCAATCACCGCCGAGGTCATCGTTAACCCAGACATCTTTGCCTTTTTTGTCAGCGTAATTATAAAACCAGGCAACCAGTTCGGGAGTTCTTAGATAAGAAGATGGCGGGGTTGCGCCGTCGAAGAACATGTAATCGGCGTCGAGTCTTTTAACTTCTTTTTTTATCTTTTTATGACACCAGTCAACATAGCCCGGATGGCCGGTTGCGGGCAGCTTTCCTGTTCCGAGTAAATTATAGGCGATCCCGATCTTGAAGCCGTGGCGTCTTGCCGCGGCGACCTCTTTATCCAACATCAGCAGTCCTTCTGTTCCGGGATAGCAGGCAAGGAGGGCGGACTTGAGGAATTTGGCGCCTGTTTTTTCATAGGCCTCCATAAGCGCATCATAATCTGTGGTATCCGGATCGTTTTTGTCTTTCCTGACGTAAGTTGTTACTAACTGGCCTGTGCTGTAAAGTTTGATGTCATCGAATTCTTCATCGGCGGGTTCTTTGTACCCTAATTCCCGCCTCATTTGAACATCCTTCATCCAGTGCCAATTCTGGTAGTCGTCAAAATCTTTCGGAGGGCCTACGAATTGAATTCCGAGCTTGGCGTCTTTGAGCCATTCGGGGGTCTGGTGTTTAGCGATGCTCTCGAAGGTCGGCTGCCACTTTTTATCGATATTTAATGTGTTTTTCAGAGGGGTACACGAAGAAGCCATTGTAATAATTAATGTGATCATTAATAGTTTTGTAAGATCGATTGTTTTTCTCATTTTGTTTGCTCCTTTCATTTGGATATCAGGCTTTGACGGACAGTTCGAGGTGTTTTTTGAAATTTTTGTCGTCGGTTTCGGTGAAATCGCTTCGGAAATGGACGCCTCGACTTTCCCGGCGGTTCTGTGCGGCGGCGGCCATCAGCAGGCTGAGGGTGAGCATATTCTGGCATTCCCAGCCGGCGGGCGAATCGAAGACTTTGTCCATTACGTATCGCTGCCAGAATCTTATGATCTCCTGGGCTTCTTTGAGGAGTCGATCTTTTCTTGTGATACCGACATTTCGCCACATAAGCGCTCTTAGCGAGTTTGTTACGTCCGCGGAATCGAGGCGGGTTCGGCTCGAGTGCGCGATGTTATATTTTATTCTTGGGTGTTTCATTTGGGCGAAACTGTCGCCGGTGTTTTGGGAGGCGAAGCGGCCGGCGATCTGGCCGAAGACGAGACCTTCGAGCAGTGAGTTGCTGCCGAGTCGATTCGCGCCGTGCAGACCTGTTGCGGCGATCTCTCCGCAGGCGTATAGGTTTTTGATGTTCGTTTCAGCGGAGGTATCCGTTTTTACTCCTCCTATCATATAATGTGCGCTGGGTCTGACAGGGATAAGGTCCTTGGCGACGTCAATATCGAAACTTTCGCAGAGTTCGCTGATGAGTGGAAAGCGTTTTGCGAAATGAGTTTTGTCGAAATGACGGATATCGAGATAGACGTGGGTCGAGTTTGTCTTGAGCATCTGAGAGAGGATCGCCCGGCTGACGATATCGCGCGGGGCGAGTTCGGCGGCGGGGTGATAATCTTTCATAAACGCCCCGCCTTTGTTATCGAGCAGGATCGCGCCTTCGCCTCGGAGTGTTTCGGTGATCAGTGCTCTCGATGCTCCGGCGATGTAGAGTGTCGTCGGGTGGAACTGCATAAACTCGAGGTCCTGGAGGACGGCTCCGGCGCGGTATGCCATTGCCAGGCCGTCACCGGTGGCGATTTCGGGGTTGGTGGTTTCACGGTAGAGTCTGCCGGCACCGCCTGTGGCGAGGATGGTATTTGCGGCCCAGATTATCTGGGGGCCGGTTTTGTCGGAGCCTATTACCCCGATGCAGTTGTTGTCGTCGTTGGTCAGCAGGTCGACGGCGTAGAAATTTTCTATGATTTTGATATTCGCAAGTTCGTGAGCTTTTTTTATCAGTGCCTCGGTGATGACTCTGCCTGTTTCGTCGCCGTGCGCGTGCGCGATGCGTGGATGGGAGTGGCCGCCCTCGAGGGTTGCGGCGATATGATCTTCGACCATGTCGAATTCGGTTCCCCAGTCGAGCAGTTGAGCGATGAGGGTTGGGCCTTGTTTTACGACAAGCTCGACAACATCCCGGTCGCAGAGATTGCAGCCTGTTTTTAGGGTGTCTTCGATGTGGGATTCGAAGGAGTCCGTTTTATCCATTACCGAAGCGATACCTCCCTGGGCGTTCCAGGTGTTG
Organism: uncultured Pirellulales bacterium; assembly: GCA_964397865.1. GTDB lineage: Bacteria > Planctomycetota > Phycisphaerae > Sedimentisphaerales > Anaerobacaceae > CAYNKU01. Next base: position 13,409 of record CAYNKU010000031.1, read on the forward strand.
CTGTTCTGGAGGGTATCTTTGCAGACGATAATGACGTTACAGGTCTGTGCGGCCTCGATGGCGGCGCGCAGGCCCGCGATGCCGGAGCCTATAACGAGGCAGTCGGTGAAACGCTGGGGCGTAGAAATGGTGTCGATATTTCCCAGATAACGCCTTAATTCCGGCTGGTTAGTCATAGTTATTCCTGCCTTTACTGTTTCCTGTCAGGGTTAACTGCCGGAGGTTATGATAGCTTAAGAGAGCGTTTTTGCAAAGGAACAAATCTTAAGGGAACCTCTAAAAATTCGTTTTGGCGGGATATGATATGGATTATTTGCTGCATCGCAAGCTATTGAAAAAGGGGATTCACCACTCC
>CAYNKU010000032.1:0-13684 GCA_964397865.1 uncultured Pirellulales bacterium
TATACGGAACACGACAATTTAAGAATGGTAAGAAGCATGGTTATCTTGAATTTAGAACAGGTAAAAAAGTAACATTGAATAGCCACGAATTAGCAGAATTTGAATCAAAACTACGCTATTACATTCTGACAAAATCACAAACTGACAAAATTGCACCAAAAGTATAAATAGTATGACCGACAAATAGATAGGTAGTGATAAAAAATGAAAGGATTGAGTGAAATAATAAAAGAAAATGAAGAGGCAGAAGAAAAAGCAAAAACAAAGGATATACAACCAATTATTGCTATAGTTAATGCTGATACTAGAATACGGTCAGCCCCATATATAGGCAATTATAAACCGCTAGGATGGAAACAAATAGGCACACATTTCGTAGATAATTCAGGATTCGGTTCGCCCAGTGAGCCAGCATTGACCTATACACAATTTCTATTGAAAATAAAGAAGGGTCATGCTTACGCTATTATTTCAGCAGGACAATTTCAAGTACATATAGCTGAATTTGTGAAGGAATAATGACAAAAGCAAAAATATTTGAAACGCTGATGCTTGAAAAATATCCCAATTTATATTATCCTGGGTCTTGTCATATTTGTAAAGCAGACTTGCGATTCTTAAACAAAATACATAGAATAGATATGAAATGGTATTGTGACAAATGCTACAAGAAATATAAAAAAGGGAGGAAAACAAAATGAGAATTGTAGGTGCAATGCCCGATGATGAAGAGGACAGACTTGAATTAATGCATGTAGCCAAAGTATTTATAGTTGGGTTAAAAGTAAAACAATTGGCTCAAGATGGGAAAAAAGCAGAGTTGTTGAAAACTCTATTATCTAAAAAACGGAGGAAAGATGAAAATAATAACGAAAAAAAGAATAAATAAAGCTACTGATGAAATTATAGATGCAATATTTGACCATGCAGACTTTGACATTGATGTAAATGGACACCAGGATTATGATATTGTTCCTTATATCAACAAAAGTAGTAAACCTGCTGTAGCAAAATTGCTTTACGAAATACTTACCGACAAAAAGCCCCGTAAACGCTGGCAATTGATAAATGTAGCTGTGAGGCATACAAAATGAATCCAACACATACTGAAAATAGATGCGGTGGAGAAGTTGTATTCCACAAAAAGGGTACATACTTTAACCAATACAAATGCAAAAAATGCGGTAAAATCATGTTTCAGGTGAGGTAAAATGGAAACTGAGGATAAAGACAAAAGTAAATACACTATGCTCGCTGTGCTAATTATTAATATAATCATAAGTTTTGTTACAGGATTGCTTGGAGCTTCAATGAAATGCAACAAAATTGTACAAAAAGAGGGTAAATAGGGTACTCTTCTCGAAGTTCGCATTCGAAAAATACTCGGATTCTACAACGTTTAACTCTAAAACCCTTTCGCCAATGCTTTCTATAGTGATGCTCTGGAATGTGAACTAGGAGAGACTTGATGCAAAATGGGTAAAAAGATTAACAATAGTTAACCAACATAAAAAACAAAACTGTTGGAAATGTGCCAATATGGCTAAAGGAGAAAGAGAAAATAGGTGTATTTAAAATAGAAGCATCTTAAAAATGGGTAACTAACTCAAAAATGAGTAGGAAAATAGGTGAGAAAATGAAGAAAGAAATAGAAATTTGGGACAAAAAGCTGGAAATTTCAAAGACAGAAACGGGGTACATGATAAATAAGTCAAACTTAGATTTATTTATTCATGCTGACAAACTTAGCTATAAAGAAAAATGGTTAAACCTATTTAAAGATGATTCATATATCGGAAGTCTATGGATAAACTCCGATACCGATATGAAAAAGATAAAGGAATTTTTGGAGGAGACAAAATGAAATACATAAATAAAATAAAGAAAGAAATCGAGGCAAGTGGTTTACGAGTAACAATAGCAAATGACGGACTTTATGTGTACCCAAATTTAGAAGATGATAGACAAATAATATGGAATAGTGAATTTAAAATTATACGTTCTTTGATACAAAAGTATAATTTATTATCTCGTATTAACTTTGAAGAGGGGCGTATAAGATTACACTAGGAGGACAAAAAATGACTGAAGATAATCTATTCATGGAAGCTCTAATAATAGAGCCTTGGCATTTCAAAGTTAGAAGCAAGAACAAACGGAAATACTACGATATTATAAAACGTAAAGATGAAACATACTCATGTACATGTAGATCGTTCAAGTATAATGATGGTGATTGTAAACATATACTGGCTGTAGAGGGATTGTAATGGTAGAAAGAGATATAAATAGCATCTATTGGATAATAACTAAATTGTTAACAAAAGAAGAACAAAAGGAATTAATTTACCGTTTGGAGCATACACAATGAAGCATATGAAGAGAAATCCGTTTTTTCTCCCAAGTGGATTCGAGCCACAGGAAATAATAAATATTCTTGAAGCAAAAGGAGAAAACAAAAAGAGATTAGACAAAATCAAAAAACGAAAACAAATAGAAAAAAGACAAATACAATGGGGAAAATTAGTAACAAAACAGACAAAGATATGCAACAAACGTAAGCCTGTAAAAAAGTCCACTAAAAACGACCAAATACAATATGGTTTTGATTTAGCTAAATGGTGGGGCGAACAACATGGATTATGAGAAGGATGAAAGAGATATGCCTGACAAACCAAAAACAATATTCAGTGGTATAAAATTTACTAATATAGTATCAAGGAAAGAGTACGCTATCAATTTAGCTATTAAATATTTAAGGGAATATGCAGCAGAAGATGAGGCTGCGGGATTAAATGGTAGTGGATGCTATAGTAATCCTTCTGCTGTAGTTGAAGAGTGGATAAAAGAAATCAAGAAATATGGAAGTGGAAAATAATGGATTATCCAAGATACCATTTAGGTTGTGGTGGAACACTTAACTTTATTGAAACAAAACTTGTAACTGTAGTAGTAAATAAAAAGGCTGTGGACAAATACAATGCAAGGGCGATTATCAAGCAATTTAATAAAGATTTCTACAAGTGCGACAAATGCGAGGAACTCATAAATGTAATCATTTTTCCTAGTTGGGAACAGTATGTTTTAATGGGGAAAATCCGTATTGAGAAATGGAAATACTGGAAATTAAAAGAAGCGTACAAAGCACGACAACAACGGAAGGAGTTATTACATGCTATATAGAAAGGAAGCTTTAAATAGCAGAGCAAACATACTATCAGTGAGGACAAAACATGCCTAAACAGAAACAAAAACAAGTTACCTGCTGGTATTGTCACCTTCATGGCTATAACATATGCGATGAATGGGGCTGCTGTAAACGATGTGGAACTAATCTTAAAAAATGGTCGAGTCGGGATAAATTGATCTATCCTAGTTTAAGTGATGAAAAATTGGCTCAAGAAGTTTTAGGTACTAGAGAAAGATGTGATATTCCTATAGATAGTGAAACAGAAGGATCGCACACTCCCCCAGTATTGGAAAAGCGTTCAGGAAAAGTTAATCATTGTTCAATCTGTTGGCAAAAAACAATCGTCTTTATATGGTCAACTTCCAGAGTCATAGACAAAGAAAAGCTTGAGAAAATAGAGCAGTTTAAAAATGTTGTGAATTTAGAACGGCTCGGCTATCCTATTTGTTGGGCATGTATAAAAGAACATACTTTAATTGTTAGTACTAAAGAGGAAGAAGATGAATCCGAAAACATTTGAGAAACTGTTTAAAGAGATAGTCATACGGAATAACAAAACTGCATTAGCTAAAAATAAAGAATATGCAAGTGATTCCGACAAACTGCATAACTTTAAACGTGCTGCTGCTATGCTTCAATGTACTCCTGAAAAAGCTTTGATCGGTATGTGGGTAAAACATATTATTAGTCTACTTGATATGGTAGACAAAATAGAATCAGGTAAATACGACAGTGTAACATTAAAATTATTAGAAGAAAAAATTGGGGATGCCATGATATATTTGGCACTCCTTGAGGCTATAATTAAAGAAAGATATGGATGGATATAAAATGACCAAATATGGAAAAGAGATTGTATTAAGTATTGCTCCATACAAAACTATCAAGATTGCTGTAACTGATGCTGCAAGTTTTGATGAGTGCAACAAAGACCTTAATGCTGAACTGGATAGAATGCCTGAGATAAGGGCATTGAATAAAGCTGAAATAAAGAAGGTGTTAGGATAATGGCAAAAGCAAATAAGAAAGTAATAAATGTAAATAAGAAGCCCACAAATGTTAAACAAATGAATACAGATTTTGATGGTATATCTGCAACCCTTTCTGGTGTAGCAGTAGGCACAGAGGAAATTATGCCTTTATTTTCGGCATCTCTTAAACTTTCAATAAGAATACTTAATGAATACCAGAAGGCATTTAATGCTGGAACAAAATACGCCAAGAAATAAAGATGCTGTATTCTTTATAGAATCTCAGCCTCCACATTTAGGAGAATTTATTTCGGTACTTCTCAAAATAGGAGAATATGATACAATAAATATCTGTGTAAGCGGAATTTCAAAAGTTGTAGCAATATCTACCGTTATAGCTACCTGGCTTCTCTTACTCCGTGCTTATGGGGATAAAGTAACTGTATCTGCATTGGCTACAAAATTTGAGGAGCTAACAGAATTACCAGAAATATATAAAGATTGCACAGTATTAACTACTTCAACAAAAGTTTATGTGCAGATGACTTCATTAAATATTGATGTAGAATTAGTGCCTAGAGCACTTGGATATAGCGGAATTTTTCAACGAACCGCATATCGCAAGGGGAGGGCTTTAGATTACCTGCTCAGTCAAGGAGTACGAGCAGCAAAACATACTAAAAAATTATAGGAAAGGAATAAAAATGACACCAACATTTGTAACGAATGAAACCGAAGATGAAGAAATTCTTTTTGCATCATTTGGTTCAATAAAAAAGGGGCAAGACCCTAAAAAATCTATATTAGTAAAAGAAGGAGACAGTCTTATAGGTGTAGTCAAAGAAATTAACGACTCTGCTGTATATGGGAAAATTTATCGGCTCAAAGTAGACAAAATAGAACAAATTGTAGTTGTACTTGGAAAAACTGATCTTAATAATAGAATGGGATATGGAACAAAAAAGGCTGATGTTGTAGTTAAGGTAAATGACCTTATACAGATCACCTTTGATGGTATGGTTAAAACTGGAAAAGGTCGACCATTCTATAAGTTTACTGTTGGAATAGCAAAGTAACCCATCTCCTTACCAGGGCATTATGAGGGTCATTCCTTATAGTGCTCTTATATGACAACTTTAAGGCAACAAATAATAGAGCATAATTTTGTATGCTATTACCAATTTAGTCATAGACACCATGCTATGTGAGGACAATATATGAGCATACTTGATTTAATAGGAAATACACCATTGCTGTCCATTGACAAAATATACTTTAAAATGGAAATGATGAATCCGTCAGGCAGCATAAAGGATAGGATTGCAAAAAAAATGGTGCTTCCTTATATTAAAAGTATCCCTAATTTTACAATAGTAGAAGCAACAAGCGGAAATACGGGGATTTCTGTAGCTATGGTATGTGCTGCATTAAGATTAAACTGTTGGATAATTTGTCCAGTTAATACAAGTCCTCTTAAAATAAAACTTATGAGACATTATGGTGCTAAGATAGATACTGCTATAGACATACAAGCATGTATTCAGAGAGCTAAAAAGATGATTGAGTTTGAAAAAGCAGATGTTTACCTTGACCAATTTAATAATCAAAAAAATATAAATGCACAAAGAGATATGGCACATGAAGCAAGATTGCAATATAATGAAGCAATTAATAATACTCATTGGCATCCTGACTATCATTCAGTTGATGCAATAGTAGCTGGTGTTGGTACAGGTGGGACTTTGATGGGGTTACATGAGGCATTTCCAAAAGCAGATGTTTATGAAGTTCATGTTATTGGAAAAAAACCAATAGAAGGTATTACAGATGGTGTTAGACAAACATTAGTTCCAAGAAACTTAGTAAGAGGAAGAATAGCAATATCATACGATTTAGCGGAAAAAACTGCAAATATGTTAATGACAGAATATGGAATATCTTGTGGTATATCAAGCGGAGCAAATTACCTTGCAGCTTTGATGATTAAAAATAAATATGATAGTATTTTAACAGTTTTTGCGGACAACAGGGTGAGATATTTATGAGTAGAGAGCTTGTAACTTCTTGGGATGTGCGATTTGCAAAATGTATTCTTGATTCTGAATTTGTTGGAGTAGACACAGAGACCATTTCTTTGACTGACAAAACTATGGTAGGATTTAGTATTGCTTATAATAATAAATCATACTATATTCCAGTTAGAGATAATATTTTAGAAAACATGCCTATAGCAAAAGCTCAACAATTATTAGATATTATACTTAGAAAGTGCATTGTAATATTCCACAATTCCGCTTTCGATTTACCTGTTTTGCATAAGTTCGGAATTGATATATCTGAGGCTAAAAGTATCCATGATACTCTATTAATGGCGAATCTTGTAGATGAAAACATACGACATGGATTAAAGGGGCTTGTTAAAAGATACTTTCATTACCAAATGACAGAGCTTAAAGAACTTTGTGGCACAGGCAAAAAGCGTATATCGTTTGCTGATGCTCCAAAAGAAAAATGGAAATATGGAGCAGATGATGCTTACTGGACATTACAATTATTCCATTATTTAACTAACAGATTAATAGAGGACAAAAAACCTGCCTGGGTATACTCAAAAATAGAACGCCCTTTGCTTCATGTAGTTGCTGATATGCATATTAATGGAATCAATATAGATGTAAAAAAAGTTAAAGAAATCAGGGACAAATGTGAAAATATAATAGCTCTTTCTGAAACAAAATTAAGAATAGAGATGGGCGATAAAATTAATTTCAGTAGTCCTCGACAATTAAAAAAATATTTCATTGATACACGACATATGCCAGTGATAAAACAAAGTGCTAAAACAGGCAATCCATCTATGGATAAAGAAGTTCTTGAAAAATATGCAGAGACGAATTCTGTAGCTAAAACACTTCTGGAATTTCGTAAGTACAGTAAAATTATGAGTACTTTTATACCCGCATTGTCACCTTCTGAATGGGATTTCAATACTATGTCAGGCAAAATACACGCAAACTTTAATCAAGCAGGTACTACCAGTGGGCGATTTAGCAGTAGCAAACCAAATATGCAGAATATTCCAAGAGCTAATGAAGATGATGATATAAGGATTCGAGAAGCCATTATCCCTGACAAGGGGGAAATTCTCATTGGAGCAGATTATTCACAGATAGAACTTCGTGTACTGGCTCATTTTTCTCAAGATCATAATCTTATTAAAGCTTATAACGAGAATAAAGATATTCACCAACAAACTGCGGATGCTTGCGGTTGTTCCAGATATAACGCAAAAACTGTAAATTTTGGTTTAGTGTATGGGATGGGTAGCAAAACACTGGCAAAAAAGATAAAGGTTTCTGTGGAAGAGGCACAACAATATATAGATAGATACTTTGATACATACTCTAAAGTTAAAGAATTTTGGGCTGAATCGGAGAAAAAATTTAAAGAGCAGGGATTTGTAGAAACTCTCTCAGGGCGTAAAAGACGGCTCTCTGACAACTTTGATGCAAAAGATACCTATGACCAGGGGGGTGAGATTCGAAGTGCTACTAATGCTATCATACAAGGTTCTGCTGCGGATTTAATTAAAATGGCAATGGTATCTATGTATCCACAATTAAAGAAATATAGGGCACGGATTATTTTAACTTGTCACGATGAAGTACTTGTTTCTTCACCAATTAAATACAAAAAGCAAGTTTTTGCAGTTGTACATAGGAGTATGGTTGAAGCGGGAAAAGATTTATCAGTACCTATTACAGTAGATTGTAGATTTGGTAAATCATGGGAGGAAGCACATGGATAGAAAATATGTTGGTAGAGAAAAAGAGTATAAACAAGAATGGCAACGAAAACATTTAAAACAACATATGACAAATTCTGTGTGGCATAGACTAAAGAGAAAAATTATAGTGTTATCTATTTACAGTAATTACAAAATGTGCTGTGAAGTATGTGGAGAAGAAGATGTAGATGTTCTTACATTGAATCATATAAATGGTGGAGGATATAAACATAGAAAGAAAATAGGGTCAGATTTTTACGGGTGGATAGTAAGAAATAATTTTCCATCTGGATACAATGTTCTTTGTTTTAACTGCAATTGGAAAGAACGATTAGATAAAGCGTGGGGAGCTTAAAGATGATCTCAAAAAATAAACTCAAAGGTAAGTGGGTTTCTTATTTCAACAATGGTCGAAGAGAGGGCAAAGTTGTAAAAATAGTAGGTAACACATTAACTGTTAAGAACGCAATAGGTGAAAAGAAACGTATTCATCCTGACAAATATAAAATACTTGGAGTATACTATAGAAAGAAACTGGAGGAAATTCAATGGAATTAATAATGCTTATAGCAGATGCAGCAGGAGTTATTGGAATGGGATTTTTCCTTAAAGCCGAAATTTTTCAACTCAAAAAAATTTTACGCACTAAAACAGTTCGTGGAATAAGTCATACTGCTTATAGAGACAAACTTTGGGCAATAGCTGCTACAATGCTATGCTTTGGATTAACATCATTATGGTTTTCATTTGCAGTACTTTTTGCAGAAGGAGTTATAGTATTTATAATATTACGTCTTATGAAAAGATATAATAAAAAAATATTGCCAAAAAAGGACTTCTTGGAGGAACTTGAAAAATGGTAAAGACATTATATCTGGCTCATAATTTTGAAACTCGATTTGGAATACGCAAATGGGAATTGAGAATAGAAACTGCATATAAAATTAATTTATTCAATCCTTTTTATGATGCTGATAGAAATGACATGGTACAGTTAGATAAACAAGGAGAAAGTAGAAGAAGCTCGCATAAAGAATTGAGGTCTTTTTCAGATTCCGAATGTAAAGCTCTTGTAGAACGTGATTTATTTGCTATTCAACATTCTGATGGATTACTTACAGTAATTAAATCAGCAAGTTTTGGAACTGCTATGGAAATAATTATGTGTGCTTATATATACCGTAAACCAGTCTATATAATAACAACAAACAAGATAGTGGCTGCTCATCCTTGGTTACGATATATGGTAGTAGTTAGTGAAGGTAAAATTTTTATTGGGTTTTCAGAGTTTAAAAAATGGCTCAAAGAAAATGGATACATAAGAAAAAAGAAAGTGGTGCGAGAGTAGTGCAATGTTAACTTGTAGCAAAGACAGAAACCGAATTTCCATAAAAAATTTTCGTTTCGCTTTTGGAGTTAAAAATAATGCATAAAGATATTATGATGTGGATTCAAAATGGTGCTGTAGTTAAAGGAGAACTGAATTTTGAAACAGGGACAGCTATATTTTATGACAGGTTCAATAATATTCTTATGCATAGATCAGGTCTTACACGAAAACAATTGCTGCAAATAAAGAATCAAATTGCGATACAATTGTCTAAAAGAAAACACATCGGGTTTTACTATGTTTAAAAAATTTGAACGACCTATGGGTACATGCTCCAGATGTGGTAAAGAAGTTACAAATGGGGACTGGATAAAATACTGTAAAAGTTATAGAGTATTAAATCAGCATGTAATATTGCATTTTTGTAAAGTTTGTTATGAAAGGGAAGAATAATGCCGTACATAATTAAAGAAAATAGAGAACGTCTTGATTGGATAATAGATAATCTTGCAGCCGAACTAAAAACACTGGGAATTACTGGTAATTTAAATTATGCATTATTTAGATTGGCTAAAAAAATATGTCGTAGATACAAAGATTATGCAGCATTTGAGGGTGATTGTCAACAGAGTTTAAAGGAGATTTATCGTAGATTAGAGATTCCCTACGAAGATAAAAAAATAAAAGAGAATGGTGATGTTAAATAATGGATAATATTCTAGTTACTGTAATTCTAACTACTTATGATAGACCAGATTATCTTCGAAGGTCTCTTAGTAGTGTTGTTAATCAAACTTACAAGAATCTGGAAATCCTGGTCATTGATGGTAAAGGATTGAAAGAGACAATAGAAATGGTAAGAGAATTTCGTTTAAAGGATAACAGAATAATACACTGGACAACAGAAAGTAAAGAAAAAACAACTATTTATGGTACTGTTCAGGAGGCTCGAAATTTTGGTCTTTCTCATTCTCGTGGAAAATATGTAGCTATGCTTGATGATGATGATTACTGGAGACCAGACAAAATTGAACAACAACTTTTCTATGCTGAGATACATGCTGCTGCATTAACTAGCTGCTACATGGAAATATATGAGAATGACCATATTGATAAGCCAAATCTTATCCCTACATACGAAGATTTACTGAGGAGTTTTAACATGTCTTGTACTTCATCATACTTCTTAAATAGATTAGTACTAAAACGTATTAATGGTTTTAATGAGAGCCTGCGGTCTATGCATGAATATGATATAGCCTTGAAATTAGCGAAACTTGGATTCAAAATTATTGTAGTACCTGAGCCTCTTATGGTTATGAATCGAGACAACGCTAAAACTAAGAACTTTTATTTTATTAAAATAGCAGAAGTTTTTGACCTCTATCGACTCTATGGTAAAGACATGCTGACCTATCTTGGTGCAAAAGGTTTCTTGTTCAATGTAGTCAAATCTTCTTTACTGGTCTCCCTGTTTCTAATGGGTTTTTTGGTTAAAGAGAAAGTATGGAGCATAATATTCAAATTAAAAAATATGTATCAGGAGAAATCTGAATGAAAAATTACATTGCATGGAGTAAGGATAAAGATAATTTATTACAAAGTTCATCTGGTGGAATTTTCTTAGAACTTGCCAAGGAAATGTTAAAAAGAGGAGGATGGGTAGTAGGAGTAATTATGCCAAATTTACAGGCTCGTTATATAATTACCCAACAATTAATGAGAGTAAAAGAAATGCAAGGTTCTAAATATGTGCAAGCTACTTTGACATACGACCTAGTAAATTTTATACGAAATACTATTAATGAACCTATTCTTTTTGTTGGTTTACCATGCACAATAAGAGCAATGAAAAAAGAGTTTAGGAGTAAAGATAATATTCTGTATGTGGAATTAAAATGTCACGGAGTTATAAAAGATTCTATATTCAAAAAGTATATGAAAACGAATCATCCTGATGCTAAAACTGTTAGATTTCGAAATAAGAATAATGGATGGAGAAACTCTACTAAATTATGTGTTAATGATGAATGTTTCAAAAGCCAATTGATAAAAGATTATATCCAAGGAAAAAATCTCAGAGGGCAATGTATACACTGTAAGCAACATGGATATGGAGATATTATCCTTGGTGATTATTGGGAGTGTCCTCCACAATTAGAAAATAAAAAAGGTACATCGAAAGTCGTGACAGTTACAGCTAAAGGGCAAAAGTTTTTTGATAATCTTGACAACATAGAACGCAAGGAACATTGTCCAAATAAAATAGCTATCATGGGTGGCATGACTGTAAGTAATAACGGCACTTTAATTATGACACAGAATTTCATTGAGTACACGCTACAAAAAGCCGATGTGGGATTTACACTTCTGGAATATGAAAAAGGAAATACAGGAAAAGAAGTCATGGAAAGACTTTTACCCAAAACTGTAACTGATAAAATAGATTACGGATTTCATAGTGCATGGGATTTACTGGATGGAGACAAGTTACTCGGCTATCTTAAAAGCATCAAGTGGAGAGGTCAGTCTAACTTAGAGAAGCAAATACGGGATTGTAAAACTGTAGTATACTTGGGTGGAGACCACTTTGTAGGAAAAGCAATATTGAGAAATCGGTTACTGTGGACTATGAGAATGCTTTTTACCTATTGGGATTTTAGGAATATAAAGCGTGCTGGAAAAAAACTTTATTTGGTAAGTCAAACTATGGGACAATTTCCGTGCTATCTTAAACCGTTTGCCAAATGGGCGTTTTCAAAAGCTGATAGGATTTATTGTCGTGATGATTTTAGCATGAAAGAAATGACTAAGTTGGGATTAACAAATATAAGTCGATGCTATGACTTAGCTTTTTTACCATTATATAATGAATCAAATTACAAAAAGACATTCAAAAATAAATACACAGTCCTTGTTGTTTCTGATTTATGGAGAAAATATAGTGCTACAAAAGAGGAGTTTACTGATAAGCTTGCTTATATTGCTAATGTACTGAATAAAATTACTGAATTACCAGTTTTCTTAATGGCACACTCAGATAATCAAAGTATGAATTATTGTGTAGGAGAAGGACTCCTTATAAAAAAGATACAGTGTCGAGCACGAAATAAAAATGTTTGTATTCTACCAAATGATACACCAGTTATGCAAAGATATATTTTAGGACATAGTGAGTTAAATGTATCTCTCAGAATGCACGCTTCACTATCTAGCTTGGAGCAAGGAGTACCCATTATTCCGATTGCATATAGTGCTAAATACAGAGCTATTTATTCTGATTTAAAATTAGGAAGTTTAGTAGCTGATAGATTGAATTTGTTTGAAATAACAGGCAAAATTGAAGAAGTATGGAATGCTAGAATATTTATTAAATCAGCGATTAAAGTTAATTTAAAGATATTAAAAACTAAAGAATCAGCATTGAGACCTATATTAGATATTGTAGAGGAGATAAAGAATGTTTAAACTGCAAAAAACATTTTACGATAATGGATGCACGATTGTCATTCCCACTTGGAATTGTGAAGATACTTTACATAAATGTCTTATGTCAATACCAGATGCTTTTCCAGATAAAGTAAAACTAGAGATAATATTCATTGATAAAGAGAGCACAGATAGAACTCTTGAATGCATAGAGGTTACTATGTTAACTGGAAAACTTGACCATATACCATACAGAGTTGTCACTGAAACAGGCAAACTTGGTAAAGCTCGATTGCATGGAATTGAACATGCGAAGTATAAAACACTTTTTTGGCTTGATTCAGATATTATTTTACCTGAAAATTATGTATATCAATTATTTAATCGAGCTTGTGAATTATATCATAGAGGAAAAATTCCTTCATTAACTAACATATATGGGCTACAAGGATGGATGGATTGTCGAGATGGAACTGATAAGAAAAAAGAGCTTTGGCATAAATGGTGGCATGGCTTTGAAAGGGGTAACTTTAATAAGTATGGCTATAATCTTGGATGTCCAACGGCTAACTTACTTGTATTGAATGATTATAGATTAAACTTTACACAGAGACAAGAAATTTCTGAACTTAGTTCCCAGGAAGATAATTATCTCGGAAAAATAGTCAGAGCAAGAGGCATGGAAATGTATGTCATGGATATTCCAACTCTTCACTTAAAGTTTGACCAGAAACGAGCTAGAGATAATATGGATTACGAAATCTTGTGGCTATTAGTTGGTGAAAAAGGAATACATGGATCAAAAATAAAAGCCCTGTGGCATTTCAAATGGGTACTGTTCAGAGGACTTCGTGCATGGCAAATATATCCTGAGTGGAAAATATTAAAACTTACGTTAAAAATTTATCTCAATGCTATAAGAGCAGTTTTGATAAAAGATGAAAGGATAGTGTCAAAAGAAAGATTAACAGAATTAC
>CAYNKU010000033.1:0-3731 GCA_964397865.1 uncultured Pirellulales bacterium
GTACGGCGTAGGTGTGGCCCGGCATTTCTATTTCGGGGACGATGGTGACGTTGCGGGCCTTTGCGTAGGCGATGAGGTCTTTCATCTGCTGTTGGGTGTAGTAGCCTTCGTGGCGGGGCGGTTCGTTATATTTATCGGCGAAGCGTGCGCCTTTTTGAGTTAGCTGGGGGTATTTTTTTATTTCGAGTCGCCAGCCCTGGTCGTCGGTGAGGTGCAGGTGCAGGGTGTTTAGTTTGTAGAATGCCATGCGGTCGATGGTTTTTTTGAGGTAGTCGACGGATTGGAATGTTCGGCTGCAGTCAAGCATAAGTCCTCGCCATTGGAAGCGTGGGTAGTCGGTGATCTTGAGGGCGGGGATTTGGCAGCGAAGGCCCGGTTTGCCTGTGTTGGCGAGAGCGGTGGTGTTGATCGACTGGGCGAGGGAGACGGCGCCGTAGAGGAGGCCTTTTTTGCCGTTTGCAGTTATGGTTACTTGATCGGGGTTGACTTCGAGTATATAGCCTTCGGTGCCAAAGTCGGGGCCTATGTTTTTTATGACGAATTTTATCGCGTTATTCGGTGCGTTTTCTTTTATGGCGAGTTCGCGGCCTGTTGCAAGATAGATGAGGTTCTTGAGATATTCGGCGGCGAAGGCGGCATCGGGGCCGGCGGAAATTACGGTATCTGGTTTTATGATAAAGCCGCCGGCGGTTTGGCTGGTGGTGACGGGTTTGGGGATGATGTTAACCGATTCAGTATCGGCGGTAACAATTCCGGAGGTTATGAGGGAAATCAATAAAGGGATAATCATTTTTTTCATTTTCATGATCCTCGGATTATTGTTCCTGTTGTTTTTTTTCGTGGTGAGCGGCTATGTTTTTTAGCATTTTTCGGATATCGAAGGCGCCTCGGAAGGCTATGTAGCCTGTGACGAATAGATACCACGCAATGCAGAAAAGCGAGAGCAGGAGCCAGAATAAGTGTTTCATTATTGGTTCTCCGTTTGTGTTATTTTGGATTTTGGTTTAAGCGCAGAGCCTACGATCATGGCGACGGCGGCTAAGACGTATGTAGCTATGCCCCAGGCGTAGTGGCCGATGTTGTTTTTGAAAAATTCGGCGGTGAGGGACCACTGCTCCATTATGAGCTGCGAGACAGGCATTGCGGCGCCGGCAATTATCGCGGCGGTGGCGCCCCAGTTGTTGGCTTTTTTGAAGTAGCAGCAGGATATCATCAAGACCGACATGCTGGATAGATATATGGAGCCTGTGACGGCGAGGTATGTCCAGAGGTCGCCTTTTAGGGGGTACCACAGGCCGTAAACGAGCAGGAAAATTCCGATGCAGGCTATGATGATGCGGTTGCAGAGGATACCTTTTTTTGCTGACCATTGGCCTTTATGTATCGGTCCCATGATGTCGTTATAGATTACGCCGCCCCAGGAGAGCATATACGCGGCGTCGGTGGACATATCGGCGGCGAGCATTGCGGCGACGAGCAGGCCCATCAGGCCTATGGGGGTGAAAGTGCTGAGGAATTTAGGCATTGCGAGGAGTGTATTTGCTCCGACCTGGTCGGGGGTTAGTACGGCGAGTGCGGCGATTCCCCAGATTCCGGGGAGGAGGAATCGGCAGATAAAGAATGCGCTTGTTCCGCAGTACATTTTGCGGCCGACACTGCTGTCCTTGGCGGAGAGGACGTGCTGGATCATGGTCTGCCAGGTAAGTACGCAGGAAAACGCGACCAGGGCATTGAAAAGCACGTAATTAAATCCCATGTCGGGGTTGATGAAGGGGTTGAAGCCTCCTGCGCCGTGATTGGTTTCGACGGCAGTGACCATCGCGGACCATCCGACTTTGACGAAGATCAGCAGGGTAATTGCCAGCAGGCCCGTACTCATCATAATGAACTGGAAATAATCGGTAATCAGTACGGAGATCATGCCGCCGACGACGGTGTATACGGCGACGCCGACGAGCAGCAGTGTCATTGTGACATTCAAATGGTTAGGGTTTAGGCCGCAGACGTGGACGAGGAAATCGCCGCCGGTTCGCAGGAACAGGCCCATATTCAGCAGTCCTCCGAGTACGATTACGACGCCGCTCATCCATCGGACTCGCGGGCCGAAACGCTTTTCGAAAAGTTCGGGGATTGTTATTACACCCGCTTTTCGCAGGGGCTTTATGCAAAAGCCTGTTGTGCCGACGAAGAACATCGCCAGGGCAAGGAGGATTCCGGGTGTTGCACCGGCGAAGCCTTTGTCGTAGCCGTTTTGGGCGGTGTACATGCAGGTGACGATTCCGAATTCGGTGGCGGCGAGTGAGGCGATTCCGAGGAAGAGGTCCATCTGTCTGCCGGCGACGAGGAAGTCTTCGACCTTGCCGACGTATTTTCGTACGAGGACACCGGCGGTTATACATATCATAATATAGACGCCAACGATACTGCCATCGAGGAAAGAGAAGTTGCTCATTTAGAATCCCTTATCTTAAAATCTGAAATACGAAATTCGAATATCGAAGCACGAAACAAATACGAAATTCAAATGACCAAAACAACGAAAAGGCAGTCTCCGGTGTTTTGTAACAGCAACGTTGAGATTGCCACGGCCCGATCAACGGCATCGGGACTCGCAATGACATAAAAAACACATTTTATCAGTGAACGTCTACAATTTTTCGTTATCGGTAACTTTTTTTACGAAGTCGCTTAGGGCGCGGACGGTTTTTAGATCGTAGTTCGGTTCCAAATGATACAGGATCGTGAGATTTCCGCCAGCATTTTCCTCGATGACATTTTTTGCCCATGTGAGGAGCGGTTCTGGCGAATCGGCGGAGAGGTCGGTGGGCATAGGAGCAATATCGATGGGCAAGTCGGGGCCAAAGACTTCGCGCGTCTTTGCGACGGAGGTGTCGCCGCCGAGGTCGAGGGCCGCAAGTTTACTCATTTTTTTCATGGATTCCAGGAGGTGGGTGCTTGGGCCGCAGGAATGGAAACGCAGGGGGCCGAGAGCATCGGCGACTTTGGAGGCGACCGGGACGACGAACCGCTCGAACATTTCGGGGTTTACCATGCAGCCTGAGCATTCGCCGATATGGACGCTGGTGATGGGTAAATCGCCCTTTCGGGAATAGTGTTCGCAGAGGATGACCGAGCAGTCGGTGATCCAGTCGAGGAGTTTGACGGCGGGTTCGGGGTCGGTGATTAAATCCATGAAGATATTTTCGCCGATGAATTTTTGTGCGGTTGTGAGCTGGCCATGGATAGTGGCGCGGCCTGAGGCGTCCCAGAAGAAAGGCGGAATGGGGGTCAAAGAACTGTCGGCTTTTACCTGTTCGATCTGGGAGTCGAAGAGTTTTATCAGTTCGTGGTCGAGCAGTAAGGAGGGATCGGGGAGGTCTTCGAGGGGTTTATCTTTTAAGGGCGTCGGGGAGATGTCGGCGTCCATAGCGTCGTTGGCGACGAAATCGGCGCCGACGAGCATGCCGAGGATCATGTTGGGCTGGATGCCGCCTACGAGGACCTGGTCGTTGGAGAAATATTCGAATCGGCCGAGATTGGACTCGGTGTAGAAGATGTCGAGGTCGGCGAGTTCGGTGGCGGCGTATTCGTTGCAGAGGCGGTCGGTTTTGAGGCGCTTGTCGAGGTCGAAGTAGTAATCGCGGTCGAAGGAGACGTTTAGCTTTTCTGCCATGAAGGCCTTTGATAATGAGCCTTGTATTTTGATTGTTGAGTTAGTCATATCTAAACCT
>CAYNKU010000033.1:3831-7068 GCA_964397865.1 uncultured Pirellulales bacterium
AGGTTCGCCCCTACGGGGGAATTTATATAAAAAAGTCGGTGGGTTGTCAAAGGGAAATGTGGGAGACAGTAAGGGAGGTAGTTATTTTGGTTTGCCGCCTATGATGCAGACGGCTTTTCCGAGTATCTGGTCGGAAGATATGATATCAAAATAGGAGTTGGGGTTGTCGCCTTTGTGATAGTACATATCTTTTTTCAGTACGATAGTTTCCGGGGATGCGCCGTATAAGGTATTGAACTCGATATCGCTGCCGTTGACAATTACCGCTGAGTTTTCAATTTTTACCATGTCGTTCGGGCAGGCTATTATCCTGTGGATGACGGGGGTGGTGAGAGAATCGAGTTTGATCAGGGCGATGTCGTTTCTCTGCGGCTTGTTCGAGCGGTATGCCATTTTGTTTATAACCACTATGTTGCGGGGATAGATCGTCGGGACCATCGATGATGTTCTGAGAGTATATACCTGAAGAGGGATTGTGAAAATAAAATAGAAAAACGATATAACCAATATTAAAATGCTGAACTTGACGGAGAAGTTGTTGTACCACTTAAAGTATCTGCCGGCGGATTCTTCGATAAAGTGAACTATCGCTAATATGACAAATATTATCCAGATTAAAGCGAGCCGGCCGTCCTGGTGGTCGCCGAGATATATGTATGACAGAAATGCGCAGATAATATATATGACGTAAATGAACCTACTGTACTTTTTAAATGAGTTGTATGAACGCATAAAGTACCTTCGAATCGGACTGACCTGCCGCGGAGAGGTTTCGTCCACGATGAAATCCGCCATGGCCGGGCAGGTTTGCCGGTACAGGAGGTTTTATATAAAAAAGGCGGTTCGATGTCAAAAGGAAATTAGGGGTTGATGTGGAGGCCAAGAAAACGGATTTTAGTTCCGGAGGCGTATTTGTTCTTTACGATTTACTATTTTAAGAAACATTATTGCTTTTCGCAAAATGTGTCGAAGACCTATAAAGGTAACAGGAAAGATTGAGAGTTTTGTTTAGTATCTGCGGCCATGTCCGCAGAATATTTTTGGTTAAGTTAATCCAATCGCTTTCCAATCTGGAAAGCACCCAATTGGCTCACTTTCAAGTACGAACTGAGGAATTCCCACCAAGGTTAAACTTTCCACCGAAAGTGGATTTGCAGCATAGTAGTTGTGGTAAACTCGCAGTGAAATAAGATCATTATGTTTCTCAAGAATTGCTATACCACTCAATGTCGTATTGTGCTCCGCAGTAAGCCGTCTTCGATGGCCGTGCCATCTATGGATAATCTTCGCACCACCCTCAGGGGCGCTTTCTGGTGATATTAGGGCCGTCTCTATACCGTACATTGCTACTTTCACCGCATTTTCATCAGTTAATTCGGGCCACATTTCTATGCCACAGCATCTGATATTGTTGAATATGACAAGAAGTGTGGGATGCAGACACTTGGCAAATGTCCTCAGTTGAGGCAAACCACTGGTGATCTTCTTGCGAATTCGCTCTCCTGGCATTCCCCAATGATACACTTCTTCTCCACTCAATTCCTCTGGCGGGATGCTTAGGACTTCTCTTTCTTCATCATTTGGGTCTATTTGTTTCACTTCGACAACAATTTTGTTATCTCCTAAATCGACCCAAAAGTCAGGAGACTTTTCTTCTCTCTCAGCAATGCGCTCATAGCTGATATTTTTCTGCAAACAATATTCTTTAAATAAATGCTCTGATTCAGTCATGCCTACCTATGTCTAACAATGATTATCCCGTCTGTACAAAATGGTAAACAAAAACTCTTCTTGTGCATACTACCCCAATCCATGCTTGTCGTCAATTCCCAAGTAGATATCTCGACTGCGCTCGAGATGACAGGGGTGGGACGCTCGATGTGACAGAAAGGTAACCCCGACCTTTAGTGGGGACAGGGCATAAAAGAAAGAAACCCACGGCGATGCCGTGGGCTAAAAAACCCGGCGAATCACCTGCCGAATAAATCGCCGGGACTAACTAAATGGGGTGACATTTATTCCGATTGCGGTGAATCCCTGATTTTTTGGGAATCAGGGCGCGAAAATGGGGGGTATTTGCAGGGGAAAAAGGGGGTGGTTTTTTTGTAACCGTTCACGGATTGTAAAGGCCGTTTTCCCGTTATTGCGAGGACGCCTTAGGTGGACGCGGTAATTTCGGCCTCATCATTGCGGAACCGTTGAGATTGCCACGGCCCTTACAGGGCCTCGCAATGACAAAAAACGCAGGTTCTACTCGTGAAAGCTGACGGTTTTTTAAAAAAGTGATGGTTTGCAATGATTTTCATAAAGGTTATAATAGCGATTTGCCGGTAATTGCAGAATTATTAAGGAATAGGTGATTATGCATAATTACAGAATCCTGATATTTTGGGCGCTTGTTTTGGCGGCGGCTGCTTGGTCAGGTCCTGCGGCTTGGGGCGAGACGTGGCATCTTGAGGGGGGCGAACAGTGGAAGGCTGTGTCCGAGAGCGGGCGGGGGCAGTACCTGCCGGCGATAGCGGAGATTAAAAAGCTGGTCGACAGCGGGGATGTCGAGGCGGTGAAGGAGGCGGCGGCGGAGTTGAAGGAGCGGTTCGGCGAGTTTTCGGGGCCTGACTGGGACGCATTTATGGCGGCGGAGATACTTTACTGTAAGGGTAAGTTCGTTAAGGCGGTGCGGGGATATGATATACTGCTGAACGATTACCCGGAAAGCGATCTTCGGCAGGCGGCGTTGGAGAGGCAGTTCTCGATAGCGACGGCTTTTTTGAACGGGCAGAAGATACCGCTTCTGAAGGTGTTCAGGATGAAGGGGTATGATGAAGGCGCGAAAGTGATGGGCAGAATCAGCGACCGTGCGGGCGATTCTCCGATCGCTCTGCGGGCGGCGGTTAGTGTGGCTGAAAGTTATGAAAGAAGAGGCAAATATAACGACGCCCATATGGAGTGGTCGTTTATATCTTCGCGGTGGCCGGCGGGGCAGACGGGTAAGGAGGCGCTTTTGAATATGGCGCGGTGTAAGCACGCGGCTTATCGCGGTCCGAAATATGACGCGTCGGTACTGGTTAGCGCGAGAAGTTATTATCAGAATTTTAAGATGCGGTATCCTCAAGACGCCGCGGCGCTGGAGATCGACAAGAAGCTGGAACAGGTAGAAGAACAGCTTGCGTATAAGCGATTTTTTATCGGTGAGTATTACCGCCAGACGGGCGATACGGGCAGCGCTAATTTGTATTA
>CAYNKU010000033.1:7168-13555 GCA_964397865.1 uncultured Pirellulales bacterium
TGCGGCTGCGGCGGCGGGTACAGCAGCGAGAGCCTTTTCCGGGATGAGGTGGCGAGCGTATACGTCGAGATGTTCGATAACCAGAGCTTCGAGCGAGGTGTGGAATACGAATTGACCGACGCTGTCTGCAAACGTATAGAGGCTCAGACGCCATATAAGATAATTACCGATCGCGACCGCGCGGATTCGGTTATGAGCGGTCAGATCGTTTCGGTGGAACGGGGCGTTTTGAGCGGTGAGCGTCAGACGGGCCGGGCACTGGAGCAGGACGCGGTTGTTTCGGCGGTGGTAACGTGGAAGAATCTCAAGACGGGCGAACTTTTGATAAGTAATGAGCAGGTTGCGGCGGCGGCGAGCTATTCGCAGTGGCAAAATCAGGGATTTCGGTACGGTTCGACGCTTGCGGCAAACAAACTCGCGGAGAGAATCGTAGAGTTGATGGAAAAACAGTGGTAAATTAGTCGTGCGTGATGCGTATATCGTATGTCGTGATGCGTCGTGCGTATATCGTATTGAGTGGTGTGATACGGCTGGGTGGGGTAAAGACCCCACCCTACGGTTCTTATTCGTATGTCGTGATGCGTATTGCGTATATCGCAAGTGCGATAGTTGTGGCCGACTACGTCGGCGGTTATTTTATACTGGATTCCCGCACCTAAGGCATCTTCGACCTTCGCGGGAATGACAATAGGAAACGGGAATGACAAAGATGTGGGAATGGAGATGTTGTTTCCGCAACAAATGTTATTTAGTGTAAAGGGTGGAAATATCTGATTATGAGTGACGGTTCGGATAAAGAGCGAAAGCAGCGGTCAGGCCAGGGGGCGGGGCCCGGCGGTGAGAAAAAACCTCCGCTTCCTCGTTACAGGACGGGGCCATTCAACTGGCTGATGATCCTTGCGGCGATATTGCTGGGGATGGTGATGCTCCAGCAGTTCAAGAAGATCGATTCGATAGCGTGGGACGATTTCGAAACTTATCTTGTCAATAGTCAGATAAAGAGTATAGAAATCGGTGAAACGCATATCAAGGGTGAGTTTAACGAGGCGGGTATCGCCGCTCGCGACGAGTCGGCTCCGGCCGCTTTTACGGTCTCTTATAAGCAGATGGTCGTTGGTGAACGGCTTGTTGAGCTGTTGAAGGACAGCGAGGCGGAATGGGAATTCGCCGAGGAGCGGACGTGGATATGGAATTTACTTAGTCTTGTAGTTCCGATTCTGTTTTTCGTGGCGATTTTCTATTTTCTCTTTATGCGTAATATTCGCGGCGGTGCCGGCGGGATGCTGATGAGTTTCGGACGCAGTAAGCATCGTCTTCACGGCAAGGATCAGCCTAAGGTGACCTTCCAGGATGTGGCAGGCGTGGAGGAGGCGAAGGAAGAGGTGGCCGAGCTTATCGCGTTTTTGAAGAGCCCGAAGAAATTTCAGCGACTTGGCGGACGGATACCGAGGGGCGTTCTGCTGATAGGGCCTCCGGGATGCGGTAAGACGCTGCTTGCCAAGGCGATAGCGGGCGAGGCGGATGTTCCGTTTTTCAGTATATCGGGAAGTGACTTCGTTGAGATGTTCGTGGGGGTGGGGGCATCGCGAGTTCGCGATCTGTTCAAGCAGGCGAAGGATAATTCGCCTTGTATAATTTTCCTGGACGAGGTAGACGCTATCGGCCGAAAACGCGGAGCAGGTTTTGTGGGCGGCGGTCACGACGAGCGAGAGCAGACGCTAAACGCAATACTGGTCGAGATGGACGGATTCGATACGAACGACCAGGTGATCGTAATCGCGGCGACGAACCGCAGTGATATACTTGATCATGCGCTGACGCGGCCGGGGAGGTTCGACAGGCAGGTTGTGGTGCCACTGCCGGATCTGAAGGGCAGGCTCGATATTCTGAAAGTTCACGCCAAGAAGGTAAAACTCAGTTCGGATACGAATCTCGAAAAGATCGCGCGGGGGACGCCGATGTTCAGCGGTGCAGACCTTGCGGCAATAATTAACGAGGCGGCGCTGGCGGCGACGATGGCGAATAAGGATTATGTCGAGACGGCGGACCTCGAGGAAGCTCGTGACAAGGTTCGCTGGGGCAGGGCCAAGAAGAGCAGGGTTATCGACCAGACGGAAAAAAAGGTAACGGCTTATCACGAGGCGGGCCATACGCTGGTTCAGTCGCTTTTGAAGGAGGCGGACCCGCTTCACAAGGTCAGTATTATTCCTCGCGGGCCGATGGGGGGTGCGACGTTTGCGCTGCCGGAGAAGGACAGGACGCTTTTTACGCGTAAATACTGCCAGGCGCTATTGCAGGTGTGTTTCGGGGGGCGGATAGCGGAGGAACTTTTCTGCGACGATATATCGAGCGGTGCGCAGTCAGATATTCAGCAGGCGACGCGGATCGCCAAGCAGATGATATTGACGTGGGGGATGAGTGAAAGCTTAGGGCCTATCAGCTATAACCAGGACGGGGGTTTCAGTGAGCAGGTTTATGCTTTTCCTGGTGAGAAAGAATATTCGGAGAAGACGGCGGAAGCGATCGATAACGAAGTAAAGAAAATTACCGAGCAGATGTACGGCAAGGCGAAGGACCTGATAAAAGCAAATAAAGACAAGCTGGAAGCGATCGCGCAGGCCTTGCTGAAATATGAGACGCTCGACGCTTCGGATGTCGAACTTATCCTGGAAGGAAAAAACCTCGATAAACCCACCGTTGCGGACCTTCTGGCGGCGGAGCAGGCAAAGGATGAGCAGGCAGCGGCGGATGAGTCAAAGAAAAAAGAAAAGTCCGGCGATTAATCAGCCTTGAGTAAGTTTTTAGTAGCGGCTTCATAACCTCCGACAGTAGACAATAAATAGGAAAGAAAACCCCCTGCGGTGCAGGGGGCTAAAAATAAGGGAATCAAGGTGTTTTTACCGTAACAGATATTATTTAGAACAATAACAGTTTGGTGGGGTAAAGACCCCACCCTACAAATTATTTTATTCCTGGATTCCCGCACCTAAGGCATCTTCGACCTTCGCGGGAATGACAATAGGAAGCGGGAATGACAATAGCGGGAATGACAATAGCGGGATGACAATAGCGGAATGACAATAGCGGGAAGACAATAAGAAGCGGGAATGACAGAGATGGTGATTATCTGAAAACCTTTTACAGATAGATTAACTGTCGTTTTTTAAAATTGTAATTTTTGCAGGTAGATATGGGGAAAAGAATTGTACTTACACTTCTTGGGTTGGTCGTTTTTTTTTCGTCTTTTTGCGGTTCGGGTGATGCGGGGGAGAGGATCGTCAAGGACGTAGTCGCTGTCGAAGTAACCCAGCAGTACGAGGCGGTTTTGCCGGGCGGTGAGTCGGCGTTGGCGGTTGGTTTCGAGCTTAAGGAGGATTGGCACTTTTACGCATCGGCTGCGACGGCGCCGGGTGGTATGCATCTTAAGGTTGTGCCGGGGGCGGAGGGTATAGTTTTCGGTGAGGCGATATTGCCGGCCGGGCAGATGTATTACGATAAGAGCGTGAAAAAAGAGTTAGAGGTATTCAGTGATAAGTTTGTGGTTTTTGTGCCTTTTACGGTCGGTGAGGATTATCAGGGTGATAGTATCGAGGTCGAGATAGAGATAGCCGGTGCGGTGTGTTCGCAGGAGCAGTGCCGGATGCCTGATTTGAGCGGTTTGAGTACGGAAGTTAAGATTACGAAAGATATTTCCGAGGTGGGCGAGGCGCGATTCGATATCACCGATTACGCGGGGGGCGCGGGCGGTGATGTTGAAAGCGGGTTCGGGTGGTCGGGATATTCGGTGGGGTTTGCGCTATTTCTGGCGTTTTCGGCGGGGTTGGTATTGAATATTATGCCTTGCGTTTGGCCGGTACTGCCCCTTATTGTAATGCGGATAATCGAGCAGAGCAGGCAGAGTAAGAGCAGAAGCGAAGTGATGGGGGTAGCGTTTTGCGGTGGGATACTGGCGTTTTTCGCGGCTCTTGCGGGAGCGAATATCGTTCTGCAGGTTTTTTACGGTCGGGCGCTTCAGTGGGGGGATCAGTTACGCAGTCCTGTTTTATTGGGGGGTATGTCGCTTTTGATGGTTGTGTTGGCGCTGTTTATGTTCGGGGTATTTTCGATCAGTCTGCCTTCGTCGCTGGCGGGCAAGGGCGGAGAGGGTAAAGGATTTTCCGGCGCGGCGGGGATGGGATTTCTCGCGGCGGTATTGAGTACTCCGTGCAGCTTCGGGATACTGGCGGCGGCGTTCGCGTGGGCGCAGACGCAGGATTGGCCTTTGGCAACGGTGGGGATAATGTTCATCGGGCTTGGTATGGCGGCGCCTTACGCGGTGCTGATAGCGATGCCTGCATTATTGCATCGGCTGCCGAAGGCGGGTGGATGGATGGAGCTTTTTAAGCAGGGGCTCGGGTTTGTTCTGCTGGTGATCGCGGTAAAACTTATAGGTGCCCTGCCACGGGATATGCGGGTGAATATACTATATTACGCGATTGTTCTGGGGTTTTGCGTTTGGATGTGGGGAAGCTGGGTTAGTTATAACAGCAGGTTATCGAGCAAAATCATTATCCGGGTGATAGCGGTTGTGCTGGCGGCGGGGGGCGCGATGGCGCTTATGCCGGCGGGGGCGGCAGCGGAGATAGATTGGCAAAGTTATGACGCGGAGGTTATAGAGTCGGCGAAGGCTCAAGATCGGCCGATATTGATAAAATTTACAGCGGACTGGTGTTTGAGCTGCCAGGTGATTGAAAAAACGGTTTATGGTAAGGAAGATGTCGCGCGGCTTATCAAGGAAAAGAATGTTTTAGCAATTAAGGGCGATACTACAAGGCTGGATCAGGCGGCGACGATCGCTTTGAAGAATATTTATAATGAGCCCGGCGTTCCGGTGAGTATGCTTTTTGTTCCGGGAGAAGAGGGAGCGGCCGTGTGGAGGGGACTTACCTTTGCCGCGGAGCTGAGAGAGAAGCTTGAAAGTATTGATTCGAAATGACAGGTGGTTATGGCAAAGAAGGCGGCGGGTAAAAAAAGAATTGTAAAAGTTGACAAGGCCGCGGCGGCGGAGAGGGCAAAAAAGATATTGCCGATCTTGAGGAAGGAGTATCCGAACGCGAGGACGGCGCTTAATTTCAGCAATCCATTGGAGCTTTTGATAGCGACGATCCTTTCGGCGCAGTGTACGGATGTGCGGGTTAATATTGTGACGGCGGAGCTTTTTAAGAAATATACCTCGGCGGCGGACTGGGCGGATGCGGATATAAAACAGATCGAGAAGGATATAAAGAGTACGGGCTTTTATCGCAATAAGGCGCTGAATATAAAAAAGGCGTGCGGGATAATAGCCGAGCGTTATGACGGGAAGGTTCCCGGGACGATGGAAGAGCTGGTGGGGCTAAACGGGGTCGGCCGCAAGACCGCGAACGTTGTGCTTGGTAACGCGTTCGGCAGGCCCGCAATCGCGTGTGATACGCACGTTATAAGGCTCAGCAGGCGATTGGCGCTTTCGGAAAATCGTGACGCGGTTAAGCTCGAGTTCGATCTGGCCGAGATAGTAGCAAAGAAGAACTGGACGCAGTTCAGTCATTTGCTTATTTTTCACGGACGAAACATCTGTAAGGCGAGGCGGCCCGATTGCGGCAGATGCGTAATCGCGAAATATTGTCCGGCGGCGAATAAGCCGGAGTTTTGGTAGAAGTAAAATTAGAAGGAGAATTTTCGATATGATGAATATTACGGATAGTCCTGTAAAGGATTTGTGGCGGATGTTCAGGATTATGGCGGAATTCACCGAAGGTTTCGAGGAGCTGGCGTCGGTGGGGCCGGCGGTATCGATATTCGGTTCGTCGCGGACGCAGGCGGGTGATAAATATTATGAGCTTGCGAGGCAGACGTCGGCGGCGTTGGCGAAGGCGGGCTTTGCGATTATAACCGGCGGAGGCGGGGGTATAATGGAGGCGGCGAACCGCGGCGCGGCTGAGTCGGGCGGAAAGAGTATCGGGCTGAATATCGATCTGCCGATGGAGCAGGTTCCGAATAATTATCAGAATTTATCTCTACATTTCAGGTATTTTTTCTGCCGGAAGGTCATGTTTTTGAAGTATGCGCACGGTTTTATAGTTTTGCCGGGCGGGTACGGGACGATGGATGAGTTTTTCGAGTCGCTGGTACTTATTCAGACGCTCAAGCAGGTTTCGTTTCCGGTGGTGCTGATGGGCAGTGAGTACTGGAGCGGACTTGTCGGATGGGTGAAGGAAAAGATGCTGGGAGAATATAATTATATCGAGCCTGACGATCTTAAATTATTTACGATGGTTGACGATCCGGAATCGGCGACGCGTATTATTACGGACTTCAAGAAGGCGAAGGGCAAGGTTGGGCTCGATCTGCCGCCCGGGATGAAAAAGG
>CAYNKU010000034.1:0-8168 GCA_964397865.1 uncultured Pirellulales bacterium
TTTATTTAATTTTTCAAAGAGCAATAAAGCGCCCCGTCAGGCCGCCTGCTTCTCCGGGTCCTCGCCTTTTTCGGCAATAGTCTTCACGCAGCCGGCGATAGTCGCCGCAGGAGAGACGATCATAGACGCAACCCTCGCTCCCGGAGAACACGCCAGCGTAACGATCTGACCCAATAATCCCGCACGATTCGGCATCATGGAAAGATCCTTCGCACCGGCCGCATCAAAAACCGTTCCATCCAGAAAAGCTCCCTTGATCGTGATCGCGGGCAGCTTCTTGGAATAATCGAACAGCTCCTTGGCAACATCGACAATACTGTCGCCGCCGTAAGCGATCGCGCAAGGCCCGGTGAACATCGAAACCGCCGTGTCCATCTTCTGACTCAAAAGAACCTTCCTGAACAGGCTGTTGCGTACGATATGCAGCTTGATCCCCTTTTCCTTGAGCTCGCCTCTTACGATATTGTTGTCAACACCGCCGAGCCCCTGCGTGCTCACAACCAGAAATTCGTCGATTTTCTCGTCGACAACCTTCTTTTCCAGTTCCGACTGAAGTAACCGCTTTATATATTTGCTCATCTTATCACCTGTAAACTTTCAAAATTCCCTGCAGACCGTTTCCTCCGCAACCCTAAAATCGGCCTTAAATATTCACCGCCACACTCGGACTCATTGTCGCCGAAATGCAGACCTTCTTGATATAAGTACCCTTTGCCGTAGCCGGCTTTATCTTCTTTATATGCGAAACAAATGCCTCGATATTATCGCTTAGTTTCTGCGCCTCGAAGCTCTGCCTGCCGACCGGCACCTGAACATTGCCGCCCGCATCGTTCCTGAATTCCACTTTTCCCGCGGCAAATTCCGCCACCGCCGATGCGACGTCCATCGTAACGGTCCCGTTCTTGGGAGACGGCATCTTGCCCTGCGGACCGAGGATCCGACCGAGCTTGCCGACCTTGCCCATCAATTTCGGCGACGCGATCGCAACGTCAAAATCGAGCCAGCCGTCCGTAACTTTTTTTACCAGCTCATCGCCGCCGGCTTCGATAGCGCCCGCCTTGCGAACAGCCTCTATATCCGGGTCCTCGCAAAACGCTATAACCCTTTTCTGCTTGCCTATCCCGTGCGGCAACGACAGCGACCCGCGGACAAGCTGGTCGGCCTGCTTGGTATTAATTCCCAGATTCACCACACACTCGACCGTCTGGTCGAAGCCCGCCTTGAACGACTTGATCTTCTCTACCGCCTCTGAAAGCTCCACCGCCTCCGTTGTCACCTGTTCGGATTGGCTGGAATACCTCTTACTTCTCTTTCGCATACATAACTCCTTAATTCGCAAATGGCGATTTCCCACAAAAACCATTCGCTTCCACTTTTTATTCGCTGCATCGCCGTGGTCCGCGCAGCCGAAGGTCTTCAACCTTCTATTTCGATGCCCATACTCCGGGCGGTTCCTTCTATGATCTTCACCGACTGATCCAGGTCGTAGGCGTTGAGATCCTTGAACTTGGTCTCTGCGATCCTGCGAACCTGCTCGGCCGTAACCTTGCCGACTTTTTCCTTGTTCGGCACACCGCTGCCCTTGGCGATCTCAGCGGCCTGTTTCAATAAAACCGCCGCAGGAGGACTCTTGACTTCGAACGTAAAGCTCTTGTCCTTGTATACCGTTATCACAACCGGAACTATCGTACCGTTGAGTTCCCTGGTCCTGTCATTGAACTGAGAGACAAACTGACCGATATTGACACCGTGCTGACCCAAGGCAGGCCCTATAGGCGGAGCCGGTGTAGCCTGGCCGCCTTTTGCCTGCAGCTTGATCTTTACTATAACTTCCTTAGCCATCTTTAAACCTTCTAATCCTCACTTTTTCAGCAGACCCACAAATACCGGCCCACCTTTATAATCTTCCAATCTGCCGCCACTGGATACCCGGCAGAACACCGCAGCTGCCATCAGCGGGCTCGCAAATATCGGCCCACCTATATTTTTTCGATCTGCCAGTACTCTATATCCAGAGGAGTGCTGCGACCGAATATCGAAACTATCACTTTCACGATACCACGCTCGGCATCGATCGAATCCACCGTTCCCTCGAAGTTCTCGAACGCGCCTTCGCGGATCTTTATCTGATCGCCTTTTTTGAACTCGACTTTAATACTCGGCGTCTCTTCAGGCTTTGCCGTCTCCATAAGCATCTTGGCGACATCGGTGTCGCGCATCGGCGTGGGAACTCCCTCGGTGCCGATAAAATCTCCGACCCCGGAGGTCTCCTTTATCATAAACCACACGCCCTCCTGAACACGCCCGTCCTCGGTCGGCTCCATCTCCATAAAAACATAGCCCGGATAGAGCTTGCGCTTATAAACTGTCTGCTTGTTACCGCGTATCCGCTTTACCTGCTCGACCGGAACTTCCACCCTGCCCACAACCTCGCCGAGCCCTTCCATGCGGACCTTCTGCTCCAGGGCCTCTTTGACCTGCATCTCCTTATTCGACGCGACTCGCAAAACATACCACTGCATATTAAAGCCCATCAATAAAAACGGACAAAAATAACATCTATATTCCAAAAAACCTCAATACCGCCTCGTCAACCCTCGACCGACAAAAATTTCGAGCCTGCTTGTCATTGCCTCTTTTCTGCCAAATATCCTCCTCTTATCTGGGGATAACCTCCCCTCCTTTCGAGGCCGCACATCTGTCTTTAACAAATCCCTCAGCTCAAAAGCTTCATAAATATCATCTTGAAAATCAGGTCTGTTACCCCGATGAGCGAAGCTAATATTGTCACCACAATAATGACGATCAAAGTCGATACCGCTATTTCCTTCTTACTCGACCAGTTGACCTTTTTGATCTCACCTTCTGCACTAATCAAAAAATCCGCAACCGTCGGCTTATTAACCAGCCAGAAAATCAATACCGACAGCGACACGAACAACACCGCCGGCACCATCGTCTCAACCCATAAACCGATATCCGCGGCGTCAAGTTTCTTGTAAAGCTGCAAACAGCCCAACGCCGCCGCCGTAGCTACAGCAAGTCCGCTCCACAGCCTCGTATATTTGCCCTGTTCACGCTTATAAATACCAAATATCATAATAAACCTTCTTGTCCTTTAAGATTCCTCAAACCTCTTTACAGCCCGCAACAGGCCAGGGAGGAATTGAACCCCCAACCTTCGGTTTTGGAGACCGACGCTCTGCCAATTGAGCTACTGGCCTATTATTCATTCTCTGCCGCCGAAAATACAGTTGGGACTATTTACGACGTATCTTATGGACAGTGCGTTTGCGCTCTTTCTTGCAGAACTTCTTCAATTCGATCTTCGGAGTCCCTTCCGCCACACTGACATTTGTACGATAATTACGCTCGCCGCATTCTTTGCATTCGAGCCAAACATCTTCTCTTTTCGTTTTTTTCTTTGCCATCGGAAAAATCCCGACAAGCGGGCTCATTTACCTCTCTGAATCTATCAAATCGCGCGATCATCCGCCCGCGCCGAACTACTCGCTGTCACCTGATATTCTTTATCTCTCGGCCGAATCCCACAGCAAAACCCTGAACCAATTATCTCTCGGCCGAATCCCACAGCAAAACCCTGAACCAACACATATGGCCCCGCTACCATAGGGCCCCGCGTGAATCCGCCGCAAACCCGATACCTCAAAAACTTACTCGATGATCTTGGTCACTACGCCTGCGCCAACCGTCCTGCCGCCTTCGCGAATAGCGAAGCGAAGCCCTTCTTCCATCGCGATGGGATTGATGATCTCAACGTCCATCGTAATGTTATCGCCGGGCAGACACATCTCTGCCTTATTGCCGTCACTGCCGGTAAGACCGAGAATCGCGCCTGTTATATCTGTTGTCCGGAAATAAAACTGGGGCTTGTAATTCGGGAAAAACGGCGTATGACGACCGCCCTCTTCCTTCGTCAGAACGTAAACTTCAGCTTGAAACTTGGTATGAGGAGTGATACTCTTGGGCGCCGCAACTACCTGGCCTCGCTCCAGATCCTTCTTTTCGACACCCCTGAGAAGCAAACCAACGTTATCACCCGCCTGGCCTTCATTGAGGGTCTTGTTAAACATCTCGACACCGGTGCAGACGGTCTTTCGGGTTTCCTTTGAAAGGCCGACTACCTCGACTTCGTCGCCGACATGGATCATACCACGCTCGACTCTTCCGGTACCGACGGTGCCGCGACCCTTAATACTGAAAACATCCTCGACCGGCATAAGAAACGGCTGATCGACCGCACGCTCGGGAACAGGAATATATTCATCGACCGCTACCATCAATTCGTCGACGCTCTTACACGCCTCGTCGTCCTTGCCATCGGACTGCATCGCCTCCAGGGCCGAACCCCTGATGATCGGAATATCGTCACCCGGGAATTCATACTTGCTCAAAAGCTCCCTGACCTCCAGCTCAACCAAGTCCAGTAGTTCGGGATCGTCGACCTGGTCGACCTTGTTCATATAAACTACTATCCTCGGAACGTTCACCTGCCTTGCGAGAAGGATGTGCTCGCGGGTCTGGGGCATAGGACCGTCACTGGCGGCAACCACGAGAATCGCTCCGTCCATCTGGGCGGCGCCGGTGATCATATTCTTGATGTAGTCGGCATGACCCGGACAGTCAACGTGAGCGTAATGGCGATTAGCCGTCTCATACTCGACATGAGCGGTGTTGATCGTAATACCACGCTCCTTCTCTTCCGGGGCATTATCGATTTCCTCGAACTTCTTGATGTTCCCGCCGCCCGCTAAAAATGCCAGACGCATCGTGATCGCGGCCGTCAAGGTCGTTTTACCGTGGTCAATATGACCGATTGTGCCAATGTTTATATGTGGTTTCGTTCGCTCAAATACAGCCTTAGCCATCTTACTGTAAACCTCCAATTTGCCGTTTTAGATTTAAGTAATTTTTTACAAACCTTTATTTTTTCAAAAACTCCGAACTCACTTATATAATCAATTCAACTCCGGCAATAACAAACTCCCGCAAACCCGCAGGGACACCGCCGGCTCGAACTGCTTGCACTTAGCTGCTGATGGGGCTTGAACCCATGACCTCGTCCTTACCAAGGACGCGCTCTACCACTGAGCTACAGCAGCGGTTCCAGCCGAGCAAATACCTCTCTCGACTGTATATACACAGCTATTTATACGCAAACAAATCGCCTTATACGCAAACAAGCCGCCCTCCTACATATAAAGGAACCGCTCTACATATATCGAAACAAACCGCTCTACCTACATAGAAACTGCTAAGCGAACCGCTCTACATATATCGAAACAAACCGCTCTACCTACATAGAAACTGCCCCCCACCCCCTCTTTTACGCCTAAAAGGGCGCAAAAACAGGGTGAGAACCAGTGAATATCCAGCTTTTTCAAACGTAAACGGGATAGTTTATAGACATCAAACTAAAAGTGCAAATATAAAAAGTCCAAAACCAAAAAAAAATGAAAAAATTTATTTTTTTTCACTTTTTTGCAAAAATTTTACCTCATTAGGGGTAAATCGGCCCGATCCCCCTCACCGGCTACCGATTGGGTACTGCTGAAGTTTCCCCCGCTGCCAAATCGTCGTCCTGCTCTGACTGACCCAGCCGATCAGCCCAGTTATTCAGTTTTTCCGACCAATTCGGCCTCTCGCTCGCCTCAAAACCGCCCAGAGCCTTTAAAAACTCACCCTTCTTACCGCCCGCCGCCTCCGGACTTGTAAGATAACTCTCGATCGAACCGACTATTATACTGTTCGGATCTATATCTTGTTCCAGAAGATAATTGCCAATGAGCTGTGACGCCATCTCTATATTGTCATCCCTTAAGTAAACACCCAGCAATTCACCGAGGATCGACCGCCTTTCAGCATCGCCGGCATCCTTCAGAAGAAGACTATAGTATCGGGTCGAGCGATTATAATCGCCTGCCCGCTCATAAAGCCTTGCCAAAGCAGTCTTTATAACCCGTATCTTCTCGGTGCTCCCCTCGCCGACAACCTTTTGCTCGGCTATCTCGAAAAACGCCGTCTTCTGCTCGTCGGCCAAACCCCCTAAAGCCGCCCCCGGACCGAACCTGTCAACCCAGTCGCCCAAAACAGCCCCTTCGGATCGCCGGAATATCTTAAGCATAGCCTCCCACGCAAGCTGCCCCTCCCCCGCCAGCGATACCTTCTCCGACAGCCAAACCAGATCCTCCTTACTGCCCACATCGCCGGCGAGAGTTATGATCTTCTCTTTGACCTTACCGCTGCCGTCGTTCACGAGTTCCTGCCGTAACTTGTTCAGTGCCTTGGTCTTATCTATATAAATAAGCCCGTTGACCGCCGCCTCACGAACAAGATCGGCCTTATCCCGCAGGGCCTGCTCGAACAAAGGCCTAAATAACCTCGCCGCCTCCGTCTTATGCACGCTCTGGGCGCAAAGCCCTGCCATAACATTCAGCAACTCCCCGCGCAAAGCCCCGTTGACGCTGCTCGCCTGCTCGTTATACCTCGCCGCAAGCTGCCCCAAATACTCATTAACCGTCCCCGCGCCCAGCCCGTCCTGCTCAAGAAGCTTCTTTATCACCTCCGCTCCTCTTCGCGTCTTCTCCGGATCGGCATCCGAAAGGTACTTCGACGCCATCTCAAGGGTCTCTTTCCTTATCTCAGGTGAAATATTTATCCTCGAATCAGGCAAAAACGCGTAATAACACGCCTGACCAAGCGCCACGAAAAGCTCCATAGCCACCTCGCCGTCCTGCTCGACTTCGAGCTGATCGAGCAGACGCCTGGCGGAATTCAGCTCTCCCATCAACGATAAAAGCTTCGCCGTCCTCAGCCGAACCTCCCTGTCCGGATCCGAGATAAGGTTAATCAGAACAGGCCCAATCTCGGCCGAAAACTTCGATTTGGTACCTATCCTCGCCTGATAAACCTTCTCAAGCGCCCAAAGACGCGCAGCCACCTGCCCCGACGCAAGATGTTCGCAAACAAATCTGCCCTTTTCATCGTCGTCAACTATCGCGCTGTATATCTTCTCAAGCGAACCCAAATAAAGATTCTTCCAGAAGTCCGTCTGCTCCTGCAATTCTCGCATCCGCCCTTCCTGCTGGATAAGTCTCTCTCGCTGAAACTTCACGATACCATCCCGCCTGAGCTGACGGATTATCCGGGCCCTGTCTTCGGCATCAGTCCCCACCGGTATCGCCAGCGCACGCAAAGCCTGCCGGGCCTGGTAAGCTACCTGCTCCTGGGCATCGTCAGTCAGTTCCATAAGTTTGAATATCGCCCGCATATCAGGCTGCAGCGTAAGGGCATCTATTACATTCAGCCTGACCTTAACCGGCAGTGACGCATCAGAAGCCATCTTCTCAAGAGGCCCCGCTATCTGTTCGTATTCGAAGATCAGAATCGTATCAGCCGCCAGGGCCGCCGCCGTATCGTTTTCCGTCGCGAGCATCGAAAGCAATGGCTCGATAAACTGCTGCTTGTTACTGATATCCTCCTTCGCGGCCCTGGCCTGACTCAAAACCTTACAGACCGCCGCCCTCGCCGCGGTATTTTCCGATTGCCCGAGCACCTCAATAAGGATCTGCCTGGCCATAGGCTCTTCACTAAAGAGCATCACCGTCGCCGCGTCCATACGCATCTGCTCGCTGGCGCCCTTCAAGAGCATTTCCTTATTGATTTTCAACTGCCGGTCAAGCTCGGCCTCCGCGACAGTCTCACCTTCAGGTAAAGTCAAAGCCTCCTGCCCATACGCGCAAAGAGCAGACAAAACCGCTATAACCGCCGCTGCCCCCAAAAGATACAAACTTTTCCCACTCATCCGTGCCAACCTCGAGAAATCCCGCTGAATCTAAATAATTATACCAAAACTGACCGATTTAATATATCAAATTGTTTAACTGTTTATTTTGTAATAAGCTGTAGGGTGGGGTCTTTACCCCACCAGTATTTGATATATAAAAAAATCTGCTCCCTTACCACAACAACTCGGCCTCAACCAACGCACTTGCGCTATCCGCTCTACGCTATACGCCATACGCTCCACGCTCCACGCTACCCGCTCTACGCTACACGCTGTACGCTATTTTTACTATCGACCAATCCGGTCAGCTGTAGGGTGGGGTCTTTACCCCACCAGTATTTGATATATAAAAAAATCTGCT
>CAYNKU010000034.1:8268-10701 GCA_964397865.1 uncultured Pirellulales bacterium
AGCTGTAGGGTGGGGTCTTTACCCCACCAGTATTTGATATATAAAAAAATCTGCTCCCTTACCACAACAACTCGGCCTCAACCAACGCACTTGCGCTATCCGCTCTACGCTCCACGCTCCACGCTACCCGCTCCACGCTGTACGCTCCACGCTAATTTCCGCTGTACGCTATCCCTACTATCGACCAATCCGGTCAGGGCCTTGGATGAAATTTCTTATGTATCCTGCGAAGTCTTTCATGGTCCACGTGCGTATATATCTGCGTCGTCGCTATATCGACGTGCCCGAGCATATCCTGCAAACTCCGCAGATCCGCACCGCCCGCCAGCAGATGCGTCGCGAAGCAGTGCCTCAATGTATGGACGGTCAGATTCTTCGGCATACCGGCCCGGATCGCGTATTTCTTCACCAGACGCCAGATTTCAATACGCCCCATCGCCCTGCCGGTTCGTGACAATAATAGAAAGTCACCGCTCGCCTGCCCCGCCAGCTCCGCCCTCTGCCCCGCAAGATAATCCCGCACCGCCGCTATCGCCGCCCTGCCGAGCGGAATTACGCGCTCCTTTTGCCCCTTGCCGATACACCTTAGATAACCGACATCGAGATTCAAATCACCCACCTTCAACTGTGCCAGCTCGCTCGCCCGCATCCCCGTCGCATATAATAGTTCCAGCATCGCCCTGTCACGAAGATAATAAGGTTCCGTCGATACCGGCGCATCCAGCAGCCTGGCCACCTGCTCAGTGCTGCAAACGGCCGGCAGCCTCTGCCACTGCTTCGGCGTCTCGAGAACCTCCCGGAAATCATCCTCCAAAAGCCCCGTTAGCTTACAAAACCGCAGAAACATCCTCACCGCGACCAGCGAACGCTTCATCGACGACTCACTCCTTTGGGCTTTGGCAAGCTTCAACTGATACTGCTGAATAACCGCCGGCTCCAGATCGCTTATTTCCCGTACATTATGGGACTTGCAATATCCGAGAAAGCCCTTCAAATCGCGCCCGTAAGCAAGAACCGTATTCTCCGCCAGGCCCGCCTCGACCGCCAGATAACCCAGAAAATCCCTCGCATGACCGCCCAGAGGCAGTTCGACGAGTTTATCGACTATAGACTTATTCTGGACGCTCGACATGAATCTCTTTCAAAATATAGCTCTGATAAACTAAATATCGGCCTTTAGAACCTATAACCTTTAGTTCCGCGCTTGTGCAATACCCTGTTGAACAGTATAATCGCTCCCCAATACCTAAAAGGACTGAAAGGATTATTAATGAACCCCACAATCCTGATCGTCGTGATCGCCTATTTCGCCGTCTCACTTACAATAGGCTTCTGGGTCGCGCGAAAAGAAAAGGCCGTCGCCGACGACTACTTCCTCGCAGGCAGGAAACTGCCCTGGTACGCCGTCGCAATGTCAATGACAGGCTCCAATATCGGAACCGAGCATTTTATCGGCATGGTAGGAACCGCCTACGCCTTCGGCCTGGCGCCGGCAACCTTCGAATGGGGCAACTTCATCCCGTATTCGGTGCTCGTCTGGATATTCCTGCCCTTTTTCTTTCGCAAAAAACTCTATACCATCCCCGAGTTCCTCGAAAGACGCTACGGCCCCGGCACTCGCTCGATCTTCGCAGGCCTGACACTGCTGCACATGATCCTCGGCTACCTCATACCAGCCCTCTACGCAGGCGGCCGGATCGTCTACGAAATGGCCCTCCAGCAGCCCATCGCTTCATTCAACTGGGCCTTCATGGGATGTATATTAATTATCTCCGCCGTCACCGCCGCCTACTGCATCTACGGCGGACTGCTCTCGGTAGTTTGGACCGACGTCCTCCAGGTCGCCATACTCGTCATTGGCGGACTGCTGCTGGTCTATATCGGAATCGACAAGGTCGGCGGAATAAAACAGGTCATCGACACAAACCTCGCCGCCGATTCCACGAGATTCAGCCTCATTCACACCGCCTCGCACCCCGTCTCACCCTGGACAGGCGTAGCCACCTTCTGGCTAACCCTCTCGATGTGGTACGTCGGCACCAACCAGTTCTACATCCAGCGATGCCTCGGCGCCAAAAGCGAATGGGACGCGAAGATGGGCGTCATAGGCTGCGCCTTCATCAAGTTCTTCCTGCCGTTTATTATCGTCTTTCCGGGCCTTGTCGCCTTCGCTCTCTTCGGAAAAGGACTTACCGAAGACGCCGTATACGTAAAAATGGTCAACGAACTCCTCCCGCCCCTCGGCCGAGGAATCCTCCTCGCCGCCCTCATCGCCGCGATAATGAGCACCGTCTCAAGCGTCCTCAACTCCGCCGCCACCATCTGGGCCATCGACGTTCATAAAAGATTCATCCGCAAAAACGCTTCCGAAAAGGAAATGGTAACCGTCGGACGAGTGGCGACGTTCGTAAGCATCATCATCGGAACCACCGG
>CAYNKU010000034.1:10801-13494 GCA_964397865.1 uncultured Pirellulales bacterium
TATTATTGCTTCAGGACTGCTGCTTGCTGGTTGTGCAGGCCAACAGCCTTACCAGATCACCGATCGGATATGCCCCGCCGGCACAGATACCGCCGCCGCCATCGAAGCCTCCGAAGCCGTACTCGAAGAAATGCTCTTTTCAATCGACAAACTCGACACCGACCAGGGCCTTATCACCACAAGACCCCTCGAAGCGCCTCAGCTCTTCGAGTTCTGGCGAAAGGATAACGCCGGAGCATTCAACAGCGCCGAAGCCAACCTCCACACGCTAAGAAGAACCGCACAGATTAATATCGATTCGATCGACGGAAAAACCTGCATCGACTGCACCGTCAAAACCGAAAGACTCTCACTACCCGAAAGACGCATCGCCGGCAGCGCAAGCGCCTACAGCCTCTACACCAAAAGCCGCTCCTCAAGACAAAGATTAAAACTCGACCGCAGCCAGCAGGCGCAAATGCAATGGATCGACCTCGGCGAAGACCCATACCTCCAAAGCAGAATACTCGAACTCATCAAAGATAAACTAAAGGAAACGCAACTATGAGAATCCTCGTTTGCGGCGGCGCCGGATACATAGGCTCTAACATGACGGCAATGCTCGCAGCCGCCGGACACGAACCCGTCGTCTTCGACAATCTCTCCAAAGGCCACCTCGCCGCCGTCAAAGGTTTCGAATTCGTCAAAGGCGACCTCGCCAACTTCGAAAAACTCACCGCCACCTTAGAAAATTACAATATCGAAGCCGTAATGCACTTCGCCGCCTTTATAGAAGTCGCCGAATCCGTCCTCCAGCCCCTTGAATACTATAAAAACAATGTCTCGAACACACAAAACCTGCTCTCGGTAATGGAATCGGTCGGCGTCGACAAATTCGTCTTCAGCAGCACCGCCGCCGTTTACGGTATGCCCCAGAAAATCCCCATCACCGAAGACCAGCCCCAAAAACCAATAAGCCCCTATGGCCAGACCAAGTGGGCCGTCGAGCGAATGTGTCACTGGCAAAGCCAAACCGGAAAACTCCGCTACGCCGCACTAAGGTATTTCAACGCCTGCGGCGCAGGCAATAACTGCTCTCTCGGCGAAGACCACCGACCCGAATCGCACCTCATCCCGCTCACCATCGCCGCCGCCATGGGAAAACACCCCGATATAAAAATCTTCGGCGCCGACTACCCGACTCCCGACGGCTCCTGCATCCGCGACTACATCTTCATCGAAGACCTCTGCAAAGCCCACATACTCGCCCTCGAAAAACTCGATTCCACCGGCGAACTCATCTACAACCTCGGCAACGGAAAAGGCTATTCCGTCCGCGAAGTTATCGAAACAGTCAAAAAAGTCTCCGGCAGGGATTTCAAAGTCACCGAATCACCCCGAAGACCCGGCGACTCCGCCGTACTTACCTCCGACGCCTCGAAGGCGAAAAACGAACTACTCTGGCAACCCCAGACCACCAAGCTCGAAAAAATCGTCGCCACCGCCTGGCAGTGGCACAACGAACACCCCAACGGCTACCCCGATTAACAAAAAATCGCTCTTTGAAAAACTTAATAATATCTATTGCGGAAACAACATTCTGTCATTCCCGCGCCCCTTTGTCATTCCCGCGCAAGCGGGAATCCAGTATCAAACAACCATCCTGATGTCGTTTCAGGATTCCGCAATTTTGCATTTTTATTTTTGATTTTTACATTTGGCGTCAGCCATCCCAAAGCGGACTCAAACTGATCAATTGTCAGTTTGAATCAATAACATTATGATTTTCAGGATAAAACTATGAAAAAAATCTTCGTAGGAATCGACTTCGGCGGAACAAACGTAAAGATAGGCATCTTCGACTCCGACCTCAAACTGCTCGCCAAAACTTCCGTTGAAACAAAGGCCGACACAGGCCCCGAATCGCTCATCGACCGAATCGGCGACGCCACCGAAAAACTCCTCGCCGACAACAAACTCGACAGGCAAGCCGTCCAGGCCGTCGGTATGGCCGCCGCGGGCCAGTTCGACCTCACCGCCGGCATCATGATAAGCAGCCCCAACATGCACTCTTTCAAAAACGTGCCGCTTAGAAAAATGCTCACCGACCGAATCGGCAAACCCGCCGTCATCGGCAACGACGCCAACATCGCCTGCCTCGGCGAGTTCGCCTGTGGCGCAGGCAAAGACGTCGAGGATATGGTCTTCTTCACTCTCGGAACCGGCATCGGAGGCGGCATCGTCACCAACGGCACACTCGTCAACGGCGCCAACGACAACGCCGCCGAACTCGGCCACATAATCATCTACCCCGACGGCAGAGTTTGCGGCTGCGGACAGCACGGCTGCGCCGAAGCATACGCCTCGGCAAGCTCGACCGCAAAAAGAGCCGCCGAAGCCATCACCGCCGGCGCAGAATCCAGCCTCGAATCCCTGCTCGAAGAAAAAAGCGAAATCACCTGCAAGGATGTCTACGAACATCTCGAAGCCGGCGACGAACTCGCCAAAAAAATAACCGATGAAACCGCCAAAGTCCTCGCGCTGCTCTGCATAGACGTCCTCCACGGAACCGATCCGCAGAGAATAGTTTTCGCAGGCGGTATGATCGCCGCCGGTGATATCCTCCTCGATAAGATAAAAGAATATTTCAATAAATACATCTGGTCAATGAAAACCGAAACCGTCGAGATCTGCTTCGCGACCCTCGGCGAAGA
>CAYNKU010000035.1:0-13454 GCA_964397865.1 uncultured Pirellulales bacterium
TGAACACACGGCGGCGGCGCTGGGCCACTCCGTAGAACTGAGCGTCAAGCACCCGCCAAGTCCCCAGATACCCGAGTTTTGCCAGCGCTCCGAGGAGAATGCCCATGTCTCGCTTGTCTCCAGAGGACAGAAGACCGGGGACATTTTCGACAACAACCCAGCGCGGGTGAAGCTCCTCAAGCACTCGTACAAACTGCCACCAGAGGCCGCTCCGCTCTCCAGCCAGCCCAGCACGGCGTCCAGCCACTGATAGGTCTTGGCAGGGGAAGCCTCCTGCAATAAGGTCAACTGCTTTGAGGTTGTGTCGTCCGACATCGTGTACATCTCCGAATCTCTGCATGTCGGGCCAGTGGCGCTGTAATATGCTGTTGCAATGCGTGTCATTCTCCACCTGCCAAGCGCAGCACATCTCGGCTCGGTCAAACCCGAGATCAAAGCCACCTATGCCCGCGAACAGACTACCATAGTTCACTACTGATAACCTCTCTGTTGAGAACTGATTCTATACTTACGATAACTACCATAATGTGAAGTGTGGCGCTCTAAGGGCTTTCTGGGGGTTGTCTAGGATGTCCCAGGAGCCACGTAA
Organism: uncultured Pirellulales bacterium; assembly: GCA_964397865.1. Taxonomy (GTDB): domain Bacteria; phylum Planctomycetota; class Phycisphaerae; order Sedimentisphaerales; family Anaerobacaceae; genus CAYNKU01. Next base: position 590 of record CAYNKU010000035.1, read on the forward strand.
GCGGACGGATAGCGAGATTGACCAACGGAGTTAAAATTCGTATGCAAATGCGTCCCAGGCCAAGGTGGGCATTTGTCCGCAAGAGCGCTAGTATTACGAGTAGATAGGCCATCGCCGCCGTGATCACCCAGAAGGATCCGTAAGTCTGGGCGGGCGTAAGCGGTTCTGTCTCTCCCAGCATATAAGGCCACCAGGCCACCGTCAAGCCCGTGATTGCTACTATCATGGGAAAAGTGATAAAGCCGAGCGAGAACGTTAGCAGCGTCTTAACTCTGGGCCAGGGCTCAAAGTGGTGAAGGATAGCGAGTACAACTAGCCATGCCGTTATTAGGAGTATAAGTTCTATCATCGGTCATCCTCCGATTAGTTCTGATAACTGCCGTACTCAGAACTATGCACTGTCCTGACAGCCAAACACCTTTGCTATCTCGAATCCAGGATAGGCTCCCAGAATCAGCCACACCACGATAAGCACCAAAAACACCAGGGGGATTTTATCGTCATCCGGGTTCAGTTTGGTAGCAATAGGCAAGGCTGCGCCGAACAGCAACGCGCCAGCCGTGCCCAATCCCCATGCCGCCGCTAGGATGGTTCCGATGGTGCAAAGACACCCTCTCATTTCAGCCTCCTTCTTTACTTCCGATAACCTCTCTACCCAGAAACTCTTTTGTCAATTGACCCACTATCAAATTATGAACCCAATCCCACGGGAGCCCCGATTGTCCTCAAATCAACAATGCCTGTTCTACAATTCGTCCATCGCTGCTCAGTGCCAGCGCCGCAATCGGCATCGTGGCCTCAGCGTCAGCGCTCGACCATTTCCTTGGCCAGATGTCCAGTCTCCACATTTCGCGGATCCTAGCCTCCTCCGCGTCACTGATTAGATCAATCTGCGCTCTGGCCTGAATATCCAACACTCGCTCCAGGCCATACTTCCGTGCCGGCATTGTCAATGGCCCCATCCGTTGTACGTTCTTGGACCACAGGCCATCTTTGCGTTTCTCAGGCTGGACTTTTCTTTTTCGCCATTGTGGCTTCTTCAACTCGCGGTAAAGCGGTCTCAACTCCAAAAGTGGTTTTAAGTGTGACCACTCTGGTTGTTGGATCAACCGCTGCAACACTCTATCCCGCTCGCACAGATTACAGCCAACACAACCCGTGCGTACCTCCTCGTCCCCATAAACCGCCGCGATGCCGCTCATATCGTACCCGTGGCCCAGCGGATCGAAGTATAGCCAGTCGTACACATGGCACAGTCGCCAGTGCACCAGGGGAGCAAGTGTGTCGGCTATCGAATCCTTGGTGGAGACTTGAAACCAGCCTTGCCCGCACTCTCCACTATCGCGCGAGCAACTGAGTGCAATCCGTTGATCCCTGGCGTGGCTCTCGCCGAGGCGCACCCCGGTCAGCATCAACAGTTTTTCGCCTGTAGACTCACGCAAGCCCTGCAGAGCTTCCATCATTGGCTCTACTTTAAGCATCGGCGTGCACCAACGGAAGTTGTTCTTCGGAGGTGGCACACCGCGCCCCAGTATGTAGACAAAGAAGCGGCGGTCGATCTCTGGTAACACCACCTTCTCGTCGAATCCCTCTACGCGCAACGCCGCGAGAAATTCCATCGCGGACTGTTGCAACGGTGGCAGTTCCAACCTCGTATTCGCATAGAGCACAATCAAGGTTTCCGGTGCGGATACACGGCCGGTCTTGATTGCCCAGATTACCAATGTCGCCGTCGCCGAACTATCCTTCCCCCCGCTGTAGGCCAACGCCCAGTGGCGATACTTTTGGCCATATTCGTTCAGGCTTGCCAGGCTCAAATCCACTGCATCATTGAGGCGCAGGCGTTGATTATCAAAAAAGGATAGCTGTCTTTGTCTCATGAGAGTTCCCTATACTCTTATGAACCTAAACTCACAGAAACTCCGCTGGGTTTTGCTCCACGGCATCGACCACATGGAGGTACACCCCTGTCGTTTCAATGCTGGCGTGGCCCATCTCCGCGGATAGGGCATACAGATCCACGCCCCCGGCCAAGGCGTGCGACGCATGACAGTGGCGCAAGGCGTGAGGCCCCATACCTGCCTCGTACAGCCCGGCCTCCTTGAGATGTCGCCTGATTGTCCAACGGGCCCCGGGGGTGGTGAGGGGAGCCCCATAGGTGGCCTTGCTGAGGGAGAGGAAGAGGGTCTCCCCACTGCGTTGATTGGCGACCGTCTGACGTGCTTCCACCCAGGCGCCGAGCAGAGCCAGGCTCTTGTCCACCAACAGGACCACCCGGCTCTTGTCGCCTTTGCTGGCGATGATGTGCAAGCGATTCCCTTGTTTCAAATCGCCCAACGCCAGCGCGGCCACCTCAGATACTCGCAGGCCGTGATAGTAGAGCAGCCCTATCATGGCCAAGTCCCGAATACCAGCGATGGTATCCCGCGGGGGCGTGGCCAGCAGTAGATCAATCTCCTCCGGTGACAAGTAGCGTGCCAGGATTTTGTCTCGGCGGGTGGTATGCTCGCGGGGGGCCTTGAGCCCCTCGGCGGGATTGTCGGCCCGCAGGCCGTGCCACACCGCGGCCTGGAAGAAGCGGCGTAACGACGCCAACTTGACGCCGATTGTGGACCGTCTGTAGTCGGCCTGGGAGAGGGCATGACGGTACAGCGCCAGGTGCTCCTCTGTTGCGCGGCCCGGGTCGATCCCCTGCTCGCGGCACCATCCAGCGAACTGCCAGATGTGCTGCATGTAAGCACGGATGGTGTTCTCGCTGGCATCGCCGGCCGAGACATTGATCCGCAGGAAGGTGGCCAGGCGCTCCAAGACATCTTCGGTGGACGGGGCCTCCACTAATGCAGATGGCGGACTGATGACGATCTCGCCTTCCATCACGCCACCATCTCAGGGAGTCCGAAGGGGGCGGGCTCCAGGTCAGGCAGTTCGAGGGCGAGCTGCCCACCCCACCGGACCTGTGCGGCCTGGCCCATCGCGCGGGCGGTCTCTAAAATATCCAGGGCCCGAGGGCGGAGGTTGGAATCGCGGAAGCGCTCCCACTCCTCCGCATCCTGAGCGAGAAAGTATCCCGCAGGTGCTTGAACGCTGGACATGATCAGGTGACCGTCTTTGCGCAGGGAGCGGATGGCCTCTCGGATCGGGCGGTCAGCGTAGCGCCCCTGCCGGCCCAGACAGCGAGCGAGGTCGCGGGCCTTGATGGGGTTGGCGGCCCCGACGTGATTGAGCAAAATTTTCCGCACATCGTCTTTCAGTGCTTCGGCCAGTGTTCTTGTGGCATTATGATCATAAGTCATTGGGATACCTCCTTCTCGACCTCCACTTGATTTAGCAGATGATATGTGCGGACCTCAGCCAGCCAGGCTTGCCACAGGCCGATGGCGTCCGCCTCGTCGGGACCGACCCGGCGCTTGCCGACTAGCAGGGCGGCATCCCCAGGCTTGTCCTTCGAGTAGCCGGTGGCTTTGACCTTCATAGCATGAAGCCAGGCCACGGCAATCCCCAGTAGGTGGCAGATACCCTCGATGTTGCCACCCACACGCCCCAGGAGACGGTCGGTGTGGCGATTGCCGTGCTCGCCGGTGGGGAGTTCGATGACGACCTGGTCCGGATTGTATTTGAGCACCATCGCATGAAACCAGCGGGCGATTGCCTTTACCCGCTCATCGGCATTACCCCTCGGGCGGTAGGTGCCGCTATCGATGTAGCGGGCGCCCTGACCCAGGCAGAACCCGATGCTGGTACTGCAGGCATCCAGGGCCAGGATGATGTCATTCGGCCCGTTCATCCTTATCCTCCCTCCCCAGCCAGAAGTGGTGGGGCAGGATGGAGCGAGCGGGGCGGATTTCTACATCCCCCACCCGCTTGCGCTTCCCGTTGTCACCGAAAGCGGCGGGATTGACGAAGCACATGTTGGGGGAATGCCCGTGCTTGCGCTCATAATGCGCAGCCGCTCGGCGTACTTTTTCCTCCAAGTCCGTGCCCTTCTCACTATCAAACCAAAGCATACCGATTTTCATTGTCATCCACTCCCCAGGCCCCAGCAGGTCCAATCTTCCCGGCAGCCCCAACCGGTGCCCCTGCGAGGGCCTGGGCAGGAGACGACAGCCATCTCCTGCGCTGAGCCAACACCTACAGTCCGCATGCGCTTTCTGTTACCTGCCCGAGTAACAAGGCCAGCCGTTGCTCGGGGTCCTGGTACTCCTCCCCGTAGAAGGACGCTTTTGCCTCCTCGGTCAGCAGCCCCAGCCGGCCCTCCAGTCGGGCAATCTCTGTGAGGATGTCCAGCAGCCACTCCCGCCGTTGTGCTCTCTGATACGCTACTAATGTGTGCATCGTGTCCTGTACTCCTGAGTATAGAACGAAATTCACAGGGGATTTGTGCAACGGAATCACTCACTCGGGGGGATTGGGCTCACCACAGCGGCGGGTGGGGGTGAGCTGCCCGGCCGGGGCGAATTGGCGCGCGATGGGGGTCGCACCCAGCAGGTCGCCCCCGGAGGTGAGGATCAGTTCGGGGGTGTCCCAGTCCAGCAGGATGGGGCCCGAGCTGCCCAGGTCGCACAGCGGCATGCGCACGGTGGCGGGCATGTCGATAACGCGCTGATTGCGGCTGCCCCGGTACTGCATCGCCGGGTCGTCCTGCTCCTGGACGTAGGGGCCGTCCACCAGCACGTCGATCAGCAGGAGAGAGAAGAGCGTCTCCGCCGAGTGACTGCAGATCAGTTGCTCCAGCGTGTAGCCGGAGTAGAGGATGATGTGGAGATCGGGAGCGCGGGTGCGTAGCTCGTGGAGCAGCTCATATAGGGCAACGGGCTGATCAAAGGGCTCCCCGCCAGAGATGGTGACGGGCAGGCCGGCCTCGAGCAGGATGTCGGCCAGCGAGCGGGGGGAGGCCTGGTGACCACCGGTGGCGGGCCAGAGGGCCTGGTTCTGACAGCCGGGGCAGCGGATCGAGCAGCCCTGGAGATACAGAGCGACGCGCTTGCCCGGGCCGTCCACGTATGTTGGATTGACGATGCCGTGAAAACGCATGTTCTGACTCCTACGTATAGAACGAAACTGGCGGCGGATCTGTGCAATCGCAGGCGTGGTAGGTCTCCAGGTGGGCGGCGGGGATGGCATATTGGAGTTCATCCAGGGCTTCGCGACGCATCTGGTGGATGCGCGAACGGGTGCAGCCGTACTCCCGTCCGATGACGGACCCGGAACAACCTCCCTGACCGTCCAGGCCGTAATAACGTTGGATGATGTATCGGTGGCGGGGATCGGGGATAGCTTCCACACCGGACAGGACGTCATCCCACAGTTCCTGCTGGGCTATCAGGTCCTCGGGCGCGGGCTCCTCGTCCGCCAGACGGGCGCGATAGAAGGGATTCCCATCGTCGTCCTCCAGGTCCAGGCTGGTGGACGATGAGATGGTCTGCAGGTGCTCAATCCACTCAGGCGCAATGTCGGTGGCCTCGGCGAGCTCGCCGAGGGTGGGCTCGCGGCCCAGGCTCTGGAAGAGATCATCGCGGGCGAACTGAACGCGCCGCAAGTGTAGATATGCATGTTCAGGGATGCGGATGGTGCGGGCGTGGTGGTTGACGGCTCTGCTGATCTGGTGGCGGACCCACCAGGTGGCGCAGGTGGAGAAGGCGCCCCGGTCGGGATCGTACTTGTCGATGGCGACCATCAGGCCGATGGTGCCCTCCTGGATCAGGTCCTCCAAGGGGAGGCCGTTGTGCTGGTAGCGCTTGGCGATGTAGATCACTAAGCGCAGGTTGTGCTCGATGAGCTGCTGGCGGGCCTGGGCAGCGTCGGAACCGCCAGCGCGATAGGTGTCCAGGAGCGCGGCCTGCTGCTCGGGCGGGAGAGGTTCGTCCACCTCGTCCGTGTCGGCGAAGAATAGCTCGAGGATGCGGGCGCTCATAGCAGTGTCCCCTGCTGATCTTCTTCAGAGCCACGGAGGAGATCCCGGTTGGTATCCAGGAGCGCCTGCTGCTCTTCCTCGGAGAGCTGCGCGAATTCCTCCAGGGCGGCGCGAGTGGTGGCGCTGAGTTGGGCCGTGGCCTCGCGCTCCTTTGCTGGCGTGTCGGATTCAAACTCCTCAACCGTCCAATCCTCTGGCTGGGTTTCGGTGTTCCCGACCATCCACGTCTCGCGGGCGATCTCGGAGGGAGAGGGGGCCCCGAAGGCCATATTGAGCGCCGTTTTGAGCGCACGCTTGCGCGCTACCTGCTCCCACGTCCAGCCCTTCGGGGGATCGATGGGCTGACCGGCTTTTGCTCCTTTGGAGTAGACCATTTCGGCACGCTTGACGATACCATCGGCATAGGTGGCGGCAAGTTCGAAGGCGGTGGGGAAGTCGGCGCCGGCCGCGGTCAGGGTTTGCAGTGTCGCCAGGTTATCCTTGCGCAGGACAAAGCAACGGGCGCCGATGTCGCCCTCGGGTAGATCGGTGAGCTTCTCATAGCGCTCGATGTAGTCGCCCTGCCTCTTGGCCCAACGGACGAGCAGTTTATACCCCTCGACGAGGACGATCTGCCCCTTCCAGTTGGTGTAGGCATAGACCTCGCCCCGGAAGACATTGGCGTCAAGAGCCAGCCCGTACTGCGCCAGAATGAGGGCCGCTTCTTCGGTGAGATCGGCCCCGCCTGGCATGAACTTGCGGATGCGGGTGGCAAATTCCTTGACGTCCTCGCGCTCCCCCCAGATGGCTAGAGCGCTGGGAGCGTTCCCATTTCCGTTAGCTGTTCCCGTAACCATTCGAATCTACCTCCCTTTGTGATACAGATGTAATTGGCCAGACGATCCAATCCGGTCAATTGGGCGCGGATCTCGGGGGTGACTTTGATGAAGATGCAATCTGACTCCTGGGACGAGGTATAGCCCATCTTGCGCCGCAGGCCCCAGGCGCGGGGATCCGCGCGGTTTTGAGCGTCGAGAGCATCATCGGGGTGAATTGGCATGATGAGCATTGCCAGCTCTCCTATCCGAACCGATGTGCCCGACGGGCCAGCTTCTGCGCTTTGCGCTTCCGGCGTTTCATCTGGTGCCAATTACGTGGCTTGCGCTTGGCTCCGATGTTCTTGCTATCAAAGCGTCGTGGTGTTGGGATTGATTTGCGCTTGACAATGTAACGGGCAGAACCATCGCTGAGGCGCTTGAGCAAATCTCGGATGTTCATGCTGTCTATCCTCCTATTCGACGCGCGTCTGCTGTCTCTGCTCTGGTAACCCAGCCGCACCACCAGAACTCAGTGACACTCTGTTCTGGTGAGTACAACTTGTCAGGTTCACGTCCGAACTTCTCGCGATAATGCTCAGTCAGTGTTTCGTGGGTCCACCCTTCCCAGGGAAAAATGAGCCACAAATGGCGGGCCCCAATGGTGCTGCCGCCTTGATCGGATGGTAAGGGGGGGATGGGTTTGGTAGGCATTTGAGTATAGAACGAAATTGGGGACTCGTTTTGTGCAATTTAGCCAGTGGGAATCTGACCCTGGAGGGCGGTGGCGATGGGCCCGCTCATGCGATTGTAGACGGTGCGCCAGTGCAGCCCGATGGCTGGACCAATCTCGCGGGCGGAGTATCCAGCGGCCAAGCCCCGGGCGATGTGGCGGTTCTCCTCGGAGAGGGTGGCCAGGGCGTGCTTGATGGCCAGGCCGAGGGAAACGGCCGGCCAGGGGTCGTCGGCGAACAGGGCGGTCTTGTCGGGTTCGTCCCCTTCGTAGGAATCGAAGAGATCGGTGGCGCGGGTTTCGTGATAGCCGAGCAGGCGGCGGAGGACATCGCGGGCGCGCCAGGCCCCGTGATTGACGATGTAGGCGGGTTTGTTGTTGAGGAAGGCGGGCTCCTGGGCGTAGCGCTCGAGGATGGCGAGGACAATCTCCTGCTCGACATCGTCGGGATCGGCGCCATACTGCGGGGCGATGTTGTGGGCGGCACCCCGGATGCGGGGCAGTAGATTTTCGAGGGGGTTGTTGTCTGCCTGGGGCTTGTTCATCTGGGGCTCCTTTTTGCTGTTCCTGCTGTGATGATGTACAGTTTCACTGTGATTCTTGGCCAAAAAAACACGGTTACTGTAGCAGTGTCCATTTCTACTGTACATTTTACCACAAATAGACAGATTTGTCAATCAAGTGATCCACCATCTGGCGCAGTTTGCGTGCTGCGAATTGTAGTGCATATTTGCCATGCCTCGGGCGCCAGAAGACATTGGCAGCCTGGTCCAGCTCAGAAGCACGGAGTAGAATGCTTTGTATGCAGGCCTCCCGTTCGTGTGCTCTGGCCTCGGCGATAATGGCGTTGACTTCGTCGGCTAACATGTCAATACCTCCTCTGGCTGTGGCTCGGGAACGGTGTAGGTCACTTGCAGCGGGCGGCCGGCCACGCGGGTGACGGTGCGGGTGATGACATCCTGGAGGCGGTGCTTAAGCCAGTCTTGGTTGTATGCACTCCGGACGGTGACGGTCAGGGTGGAGTCGGTCAGGGTGGCGGTGGTGTGGGCCAGGTGGGTGTCGAAGGTGGCCTGGGCCATCTGGCCCTGGAGGGCGACCAGGATGTCATCCCAGAGCTGCTGATCGGGGGATTTCTTTTCCTGCGGCTTTCGAGCTGGGCCGGCGAAGAATTGCTCACGGTACTTGGCTGTGGGCGCCGTTGCGTTTCCACGGCGGCCAGATCCTCTCCGCTGCGGTCTGTCTTCCCACTTGGCGATGAAGTCTACGACGCCAGTGACGCTGGTGATACCTTTCTCCAGGGCGCGGATCAGGGCGGTGTCGAACTCCCCGTCGAGGCGCTCGGCGGCCGCGATGAATTTCTGTTTGCATTCCAGTGAGGGGAAGCGCTTCGCCCCTCGCCGGCTGCGGGCGCGGGCGTTGGCCTGCAGGCGGGCGAAGAGTTTGCGGGCCTCGGGGGTGTCAGGGGCGAGGGGGTTGGTGGGTTTGGGTTCGGGTGGCGGTGGCGCGGTAGCGCCAGTACCATGACGGTTCTCCTGATGGTTCTCATGATGATTCATTACGGTTCGGGGGAACTGGGGTTCCCCTTTTTCGACACTGGGGTTCCCCTTTTGGCACTGGGGTTCCCCTTTTTGACACGGGAGTTCCCCTTTTTCTGGTTCAGCCTCTGGCCCAGAAATTTGACAAAAGGTGAACTGGGGTTCCCCTTTTGTTAAGCGTTTGGCGATGGTCTGGGCGAGGTATTCTGCCTTGTTCTTGCCTTTCCCAAAGCGTTTTGTGAGGATAGGGGCGATCTCATCGGCGCTAAGACCCAGGGTGATCAGATACATATTGGTGTTACCCCGGCCGGCCGCGAGGGCCACATAGATTTCCCCGGAAGCCTCCAGCTTTCGAAGCAACATCCTGGCGTAGCGTTCGGTTATACGGGTCTTGCGTGCTAGGGAAGGAATCCCCGGCCAGCATACCCCCTCATCATTGGCATGATCGGCCAGAGCCAGCAGGAGAAGAAGTTGACTGCCCTCACAGGAGGAGATCCTCCAGACGCGATCCATGATCTTGATACTCATGCCAGGCTCCTAATGTAGTCAATATCTGCCTGTTCCAGATCAAACCATTCTCCGTTTGTTCTCTTGTCCGCAAAATATGCATGTAAGTCAGTCTCAAATTTCTTTGGGATGGCTGTGTGTACGGACCATAACAGCTCGGCTCCGAGAGGTAGGCCTGTGTTGAGTTGTGCAATGCGTTTATCAAGATCAGTCGTTATCCCCAACTTATACAGTGTCCCACTTCGTATGAGATACACATATCCGGGTTTGGCCTTGCGGGTGGAAGAGGAGGGAGTAGGTTTGCTGTCTTGTTCGTTGATCAATTGAGCATACACTTCTTGAGCGGCTTGTCTGATTGCCTCGTCCGAGGTGGCGTTCTCTATAGTCTTGAGTGTTTTGAGATCGCGCATGTAGGTTCCATATTCGCGCATTTCCTCTATCACATCTATTGTAGGCTGATGCCTAGAAAACCATCGGCAAACCTGAATGATTTCCTTGTCGCTCAGTCCCTCTATGACTTGTGCGCTCAGCACCAGATCAGTGTGACTAGTAGAGAGTCCATGCAAAACGTGGAAGGATATCGATATTTTCTCTAATTGGTACACTGCGAAATGTGCCATGGCGTCTCCTTCATAGATGCAAAAACCTCCCAGACACTTTCACCAGACGGCGATCGGGCGACCACGGGATATTGGCAATCTCGCTAGTGTGACGGTAGCGAAATTGGTTCCCATCGCCGCCTGGTGAAAATCTCCAGGAGGTCGGTTGATGCCCGTGGTCCTTTTTGCCTGCGGGCCGTCACTCCCGTGTCTCTGACTATACCACAGTGAGAATGGAATGTCAAATAGCATGACTGTACCTATGCCATTAGGATCATAAACTCATACATTCCCGCAGCGCCTCCACCAGACAAGCCAGGCGGGCAGCGGCGTATTCGCAGACGGCGTCCCAGTTGGTGGGGTGGGCGTGCTGATCATCGGCGTGGGCCTCGACGTCGCGGCCGACTTTGTAAGCCTCGTCGATGATGGTCTCGGGTTTGTCCCAGGGTTCGTCAGGCATGGGCGACTCCTGCCAGTGCCTCGCGGAGGGGGCCCTGGATGCGGGTGTAGACGGTGCGGAAAGAAAGCCCGACCTTTGGCCCGATCTGGCGGGGATTATATCCAGCGGCCAGGCCGTGGGCGATACGGCGATTCTGCTCGGAGAGAGGGGCCAGGGCGTGCTCGATGGCCAGGCCGAGGGAGACGGCCGGCCAGGGGTCGTCGGCGAACAGGGCGGCCTTGTCGGGTTCGGCGTCCTCCTCGCGGAGATCGGCGGCGGGGAGCTCGTGATGGGCGAGCTGGCGGCGGAGGACATCGCGGGCGCGCCAGGCCCCGTGGTTCACGATGTAGGCGGGGGTCTGATCCAGGAAGCCGGGCTCCTGGGCATAGCGCTCGAGGATGGCGAGGACGATCTCCTGCTCGACGTCGTCTGGATCTGCGTTGTGCTGGCGGGCGATGTTGTGGGCGGCTCCCCGGATGCGGGGGAGCAGGGCGGTGAGGGGATTCGTTTGTTCGGCCATTGGTTGCCTCCAGTAACGCAGGTAGCCCCGCCGATTTGACGACGGGGCTACCTGTGTTACAATCAGAGGCAACCTCTGCGCCGGTCTGCTCGGCGTGGGGGCCAGGCCTTGGTGGGTGTGTCAGCACCTGCCAGGGCCGTCTATCTTTTTACGTTCAGGTTATCAACGTTCTGTCTACTATGTCTATTTTACCATAATTCTGGTAACTTGTCAAGGGGTAAACAACAAGTCACATAAGTAGTAGGCAAGGTCACATTGTCACTGTGTAAAGCGGGATCTTAGTGTTTCCAGCGTGGTCTGAGGCTACCTTGTAGAATTGCTTGACGTACACCCTCCAGGGGTATCAAGTAGATGCCACCTCGTTTATCGGCCCCAGGGATACGCCCCTCACGGCAGGCTCGTGTTATCGAGGTGTAATCTTCATACTGGAGTGCCTCAGCCAACACGGGTGCAGTGGTGGGATCCTTGAGCTGATCCAGGATGCGCTCGATCTCCTCGGGTATCTTCCCCCATTTCTCACTCATGTGCCTCACCGTAGTTGAATCTCTATCTAATCCTACTGCTGTATCGGCACTTCGAGGGGTTCCGACCAGAAGCCCGGATCCCATCGAAACATCAGGTTCTCTTTCACGTCAGGGCGATCCCAAATCGCAGTCGTCCACCACCCCTCACACATTCCGCCTGGTTTTACTGTGCAAGGCGAGAACTCGGGCTCTTTGGGCTCAATGAGTAGTTGACCACTAATCTCCCCGCCCCCGTCAACCAGACTGAAATTATGGGGGCTGAATGTCTCTTCGCTGTCACCTGCATTTATCCCAATGATGTACAGTGACAAGAAGATCTTCCCGCTTTCGGGGCGATAATGCTCAAGCCGGTAGCTCCATGCGATTTCACGAACACCGACTTGCTTCCCCTCGTAAGTAAGCCACTCAGTTGCCCCGGCGGGGATGGGGGTAGCAGTTAGTTCCTCAGTTGCAGGTTCTGGAGTGGCCGTGGGCTCCTCCATCACGATCTCCGGGGTTGCTGGTGGTTCCTCGATCGCAGTTCCTGGGGTGGCGGTTGGGGGAGGGGCGAGTGCTCCTAGAGCAAGGCACCCAATACACAACAGGACTGCCAGGACAATCACAGCAGCACCGATGATGAGAAGAGTGCGCTTCTTCATGATTTCTCCTTTCTGACGTGGGATGGGGATAGTATAGCCAATTGGGGGAAATGCGCAAATTGTGGTATTTGGGGAGGGGGCAGCGGGCTATAGCTCCACCCGCTCCCCAGCGGGGAGCTCGCGGGGGCGGACGTCCACGACGGGGAGAGTGACCTGGTGGATGAGGTCAGGTTGGCGCATTTGATGGGCTGCGCGGACCTTCACGTCGGCGATCTCCTTGCCCGCACCGATGGCGGCCATGAGCCCGGCCTGGAGCCCGGCCAGGGTGCCCCGGGCCTCGAGCTGCCCGAGCTTCCAGCCGCCCCAGCCGACCAGGGGGAGGAGCGCCGTCGCCAGCAGGGCCCAGCCCGCGACCAGCCCGGGGGACAGTTTGAGGATCAGGCGATGCAGACCATAGCAGATCCCGAGTAGCATCGCCAGCGCCACGAGTATTACACAGATCAAAGCCGTGAGTCGTTTGCTATCCATGTGCAACCTCCTCCGTTTTTATCGCTGCCTGCCTGCCTGCCAAGCCCCTGTCTTATGTTCCCGGGCTCGATTTTGGCGATTCTGGGGGGGGGAGGGGGTATCACCAGGCAGGCAGGCAGCCGATTACCATATATTTGGCGGGACACGCACATTGCGCGGATCTGGCACACTGTCCTGAAATTCACACAGCGTGTAGC
>CAYNKU010000036.1:0-6257 GCA_964397865.1 uncultured Pirellulales bacterium
ATAATGGTGCCACCTATGGTGGAGCGGCAAGAATCAATTATAGCGGCGGTGTATTTACCGTTGACAGCGGTTTTGAAGACCATCCGGTTACTTATGTTAATTGGTATGGGGCGACGGCCTTTTGCAACTATTACGGCTACAGGCTGCCTACCGAATGGGAATGGCAGGCGGTAGCGGATTATGACGGCAGCTATACCTATGGAACCGGACTTGGCATCAATAACAGTATTGCTAATTATTACGGCTCAACACATCCTGATGGTACTGCCAGTGTAGGCAGTTTTGGTGACCCTGCAGGCTATGGTTATGGGATGTGCGATATGGCAGGCAATGTTTGGGAATGGACGAGTACTTTTATTGATAGCGAGACCGTTATCCGCCGCGGAGGTGCCTGGCCTAACAATGTCATGTATTGTGATGTATCATACCAGTTTGACACACACCTCATGAGTATTAGCGGACATAGAGGATTTCGTGTTTGTCGATGAATTTGTTTGCCGGTTCTATTCTACAGATTAAATAAAGCCTTCCAATTTAATTACAGGCCTTTGGTTTGGGTTCGGACGGAGTAGAGGCTGGTTCGGGCGGTGATGAAGAGGGTCTTTTTGTCTTTGGAGCCGAAGCAGAGGTTGGAGGGTCTTTCGGGGATGTCGATGGTCTGGATCTTTCGGCCTGATTTGTCGTAAACCGTAACTTCCTGGCGGGTGAGGTAGATATTGCCATCGGTGTCGATTGTCATTCCGTCGGAGCCCTGGGGGGCGAAGAGTTTTTTGTTGGTGAGTGAGCCGTCGGGATTGATCTTATAAGCAAAGGTCTGGTTTGCGCCGGCGTCTGCGACGTAGAGCGTTTTGCCGTCGGGGGTGCCGATGAGGCCATTGGGGCGGGTCATATCGTCGATCACTCTTTTTAAGGTTTTGCGGTCGGGTGAGAGGTAGTAGACGTGTTCGCCGGGCTGTTCGAGGTTATCACGGCTGCCGTAACGCGGGTCGGAGAAGTAGATGCCGCCGGTTTTTGTGATCCAGAGGTCGTTGGGGGAGTTTAATTTTTTGCCTTTGTATTTGTCGGCGAGGATGGTGATATTGCCGTCGGGGTCGATGGATACCAGCCGGCGGGCGCCGCCTGCGCAGGCGATGAGGTTTCCGCGGCGGTCGAAGAACAGGCCGTTGGCGCCGCCTGAGTTTTCGAGGAAAGTGGAGAGTTTGCCGTCGGTTGAGAATTTGTGGATGCGGTTGTTGGGGATATCGGTGAAGAAGATATTTCCTTTAGAATCGGCGGCGGGGCCTTCGGTGAACTGGAAGCCGCCGGCGAGTTTTTTTACAGCGGCACCGGGTGCGGTGACGGAATTATTTTTGGTGGAGGTTTCGTAAGGGGTGTACCAGTAGACGACGGATTTGAATTTTGCGTCCCTTGGCGGTTCGATACCTGTCATAAAGGCCCATTCCCAGTTGAAGCGAATGGCTTTTTTGAAAGTCATCGGGTTGTTCCAGAAGAGTTTTACGTTGGCTTCCTGCATTGACTGGCTTCCGCCTGAGACCATTGGTGTGGATTGGGTTTTGTGTCCCCATGCCATGTCGAAGAGGTCTTCGTGGCCTGTGCCGTTCCAGGAGTTTTCGGGGAAAGATCGCTGGTCGTCGAAGAAGATGTGTTCGTCGAGTTCGGGCTGGCAGTCGAACAAATCCATATAAGCGACGATGTGGCCTGTGCCTTTTGTGTCGAGTACGGTGTAGCCGTTATGGTATAAAAATTCGTTTTGGGGGACGTCGGGGAATCGGAATTTATCTTTACCTTTGAGGAATTGGCCGTGGTTATAATAGCCGTTTAGTATCATTGCCTCGGCGGGCAGGGCTTTGACGGGTTCGTAGTATACCTGCAGTTCGATCTTCGAGGAGGCGGGGGTATTTGAGACAAGTGAGATTTTGGCGGCGGTGCGGAACGGCATAGGCAGATACAGGAATCGCCGGCCGTCGTCGCCTTGGCCCATAGCAAAGGTTTTTTGCTTTGCCGAGCCGAAGCCGAGGCCTATGGGGACATGTATGGAGGGTTTGTCGGCAGTATCCCATGTGATATCAAGAAAGATATTGTCGAGATTTTCAGCGGGGCATCGCAGTTTGATGGCGCGGATAATGCCGGGGCCTTCGATGGCGTCGAGGGTTGCGGAGCCTGTTTTGAGGTCCAGTTTTTTTGTGATCTTTTTATAATCTTCGAGGGCCGGTCCGTATAGATCCATCCGTTTCCAGATTTGGGCGGTCCGGTTCCATTGTTCGAGTTGGGGATTTGTTAGGGTTTTAACGAAGGGGGTGACTGGGGCGCCGGGTTCGAGCTTTTTGATATTGATGTTATTATAGAGCTGGTCTGTCTGCATGTAGCGAAAGCGTTTTTTAAAAGGCATTGGGACGTAACTTACGCCCCATTGTTTGGCAGCGGTTTTTTCGCCTTCGGCGGTTCGGCGGTCGTCGAGGAATTGGCGAAGTTCGCAGAGAGGCGGTGCGAAAGGCGGGGTATTCATTGCGAAAAAATCTTTTGCATTTCCTTCGTAGATGATTTGGCCGTCAAGTTCGATTTTGATATCTCGCCATTTTTCGCCGTGTGTCGACCATATCCGTGTCACTACGCCGGGGCCCTGGCAATCGGTATATACGAGCCATATGTCTTCTTTGTAGAGATAGTCGAAGCGGTCGGGGTTTGAGCCTTTTCGGCTAAAGCCCGAGTATTGCAGGATTTTATGGTCTTGGGGCAGATATAAATGATCGGCGGAACGCATACGCCGGAGTTCGGTAGTAAACGATATTTCTTTGGCGGTGGTATTTGCCGCGCGGCTCGAGGCGATGAGTGCGAGGACGAAGGTTATGAGGTAAAGCGATTTTTTAGTCATTTTGACACCTCCCGAGTTTCTCTGGTAACGAAACGATTTTACTAATGAGAGAGTATAAGCCCGAACCATTTGGTTGCCAAGATATTTGTGCGGGATTTTTCGAGCGAACGCGTGCAAAAAAGCTGAAATTTGTTAGTATTTGTTTTTTGAAGTGGAGAAGCGTTGATATGAGGCGTTTATGAATTCGGTAATGAATCGGCGGGATTTTTTTTGGGTTACTGCGGCGGGGGGGGCGATATGTCTTTGCGGGCTGGTGATTTTGTTGCTGGGCGAGAATATTGTTCGAGGCGATGTTCTAGAGATGTCGCTGGATGGCGAGTGGGAGGTTGGCAGAGACAGGCGGTATGATCGGCGGGCACAAGTACCGGGGTTGGTGACGGATCCGGCAAAGATGAACGAGGGGACGCTTTGGTACAGGCGGCGGGTTGAGCTGCCGGGGGGCGGGTGGACGCATGCGACGCTGACGCTCAACGGTGCGCGATTCTGTCCAAGAGTATATGTGGATGGTCAGAAGGTATCGGAGTCGCCGGGGGGGATGGCGGTTACGACGCATCTGCTAAAGGGCGCGGCGGTGAAGCCGGGAGGGAATATTGTTCTCGAGATTGCGCTGGAGTCACTGAAGGATGTTGACGCCCGGGACGCATCGAGGATACCCGCGGCGGATGAGTGGCGGGCGAATGTGTCATCGTGTTTGTGGGATAAGGTGGTGCTGCGGCTTCACGGGGCGGCGCGGATCAACAGGGTAATTGCCGGCAGTGATATTGAAAATGACCGGGTGAAAGTCGATTGGGAGGTTGAGAAGCTCGGGGCAGTGAAGGGGGAGCTTGATCTTCGATTTGAGATTTTGGATGGAGGTGGGGAGAAGGTGGCCTGCGCGGAGGTTGAAAACGCATCGGTGAAAGGTTCGGCGGTAATCGAGCTTGGCGGGCGGTGCGGATACTGGAGTCCTGATAATCCGATTACATATCGGCTGCGTGCGGTACTGATATCGGGCGGCGGGGTAATGGACGCGCGGGAGATGACGCTTGGGATACGGGAATTTCGGGTGAAAGGGTTAGGGTTCGAGTTGAACGGGCGGCCGATACGGATGCGCGGGGGGACGGTGGTTTGGCAGAGGTGGTTACGCGATCCGGAGGCGAGGGAGCTTGGGTTCGATGTTAGATGGTTCGAGGAAAACGTGGTCAGGCGATTGAAAGATCACGGGGCAAATACGATCCATTTTTCGCTTTATACGCCGCCTGAGGCATTTCTGGATCTTTGTGATAAGTATGGCCTGCTGGTTCAGTATGAATGGGTATTTTTCCACGGTATCAAGGCATCGAAGGAGAGTATGATCGAACAGTGGCGGGCGTGGCTCGATCTGGCGATGCGGCATCCGAGCGTGGTGATAATTCACGCGTGGAACGAGACGGATGCCGAGGAGCTTGCGCCGGCGTGGGAGGCGATGGAAGAGTTGCGCGGGGAGTATCCCGCTTTTGTTTTATCGCATAGGGACGTGATTCATATTCACAAGTACTGGTGGAGTTTGTTCGAGAATTTAGGGCTTTATTATGATTCGGCCGAGCAGTTCGATAAGGCGATAATAGCGGATGAGTTCGGCGGCAATTATCTTGACGGGCGCGGTGAGCCGGGTGGGTATCCGACGGTGAAGGAAAGTTTTCTTCGATTTCTGGGGCGAGGTCATACCAAAGAGCTTCGGCTGCAACTGCATACCGAGGCTGCTGCGCAGGTGGCGGAATATTGGCGGCGGATCGGCGCGGCGGGAGTGGGGCCTTTTTGTATTTTAGGAAGTCCCGAGGACGGCAGTCACTGGTTTATGGGGAAATTGAAAGAGGGTAAACCTAAACCGGTTTGGGAGGCTCTTACGGCGGCGTTTGCACCATTAAGCTGCAGCCTGGAGGTTTGGGACCGCAATTTCGAGCCTGGGCAGGCGGTGACGATACCGCTTTATTTTTTCAACGATACCGATTCGGCGGCGGAGCTGGAGGCGAAGGTCGGGATTTCGGCTGAGGACGGCAGGGGGGCTTTGGCAGCGGAGCAGAACGTGAAGGCATGGGTCGAACCGCACAGCACGGTAAAGACGGCGGCTGCTTTGAAGCTGCCTGAAACCGAGGGGAAATGGCTATTTAAGGCGATATTGCAGAACGCCCAGGCGCGGGTTAAATATCCGGTGGTATCGTCGTGGCGATTTCGGACGATGACAGTTAAGGTACCGGCGGAACTGCGGGAGGTAAAGATCGGTGGCGCGGAAGATGAAAAGGAGTTGAGGGAATTTCTGAAGGATAATGGTCTTGGAGTTTGCGGCATCGATGATCGGGAAGCGAAGGTTATAGTTACATCGCGGGTGACGTGGGAAAAGGCAAAGGAAGAGGCAAGAGTATTTGAAAAATTGCGGCGGGTAATCGAGGATGGGCGGTCAGTTGTGATGCTGGATATCGGGCCGAGGAATTTGGGGCAGGGGTATCCTGAAGGTGACAACCGCGAGGCGACGTGGCAGCAAATTAAGATAGAAAATCCCGATATTATAAAGGTTGGGTTGTTTTATGGAGTGGAGGTTGAGTTTCGGGAAACGGCTGAGCCTGAGAGCCATTTGCATCCGACGGATGCGGGGAGGGTTCTTTGGGAGAATCTGGATTCGCAGTCGGCGTGGCTCTGGAACGGGCTGCGAGGTGGTTTGGTAGTGCCGGCGGCGGATATGACGATCGAGGAAGTAAGCGCAGCGGCTTTTATCAGCCAATGGGAAAGTCGGGGTGCGGATGCGTCACTTATCAAGGGTGAAAATTATTTCGCGTATGAGCTGGAGGGTTTTTACGCTTTTTCGCAAAGAGAGAACGATGCGGCGGTTATGGATGAGTTGCGAGAGAAGGTGAAATTTCTTGTCGAGGATGCGCCGTCACTGGCGGTGACGGTCGATCCATCGGCGGCGATAGAAGTTACCAATCTGGTTGAGGAATATCGTAAATGTGAGGGTAGATACGCGAGAGGTCTGAAAGTTCTGGCGCAGTGCGGCAAGAACCTCAGTCGGGGGGCGGTTGTGGAGCTGGAATTCGCAGCTGGGCAGGGCAGGCTTATTCTTTCGCAGCTTTTGACGGCGGGTCGTTTGTCGCGGAGGTATGGAGAAAGCGGGCTTTATGGAATCCGCTATGATCCGGCGGCGGCGCAGATGGTACTCAATATGATAAGGAAAAACTTGAAAAAATGAAAAAACAGAAAGGATCGACAATGGGAGTGAAGAAGGCTTACGAAGGCAGGAAAAAAGTATTCGGGTGGGATGTGTTTGTGTTGGCGGCGGCGGTCTTTATTATTTCGGCGGGGGGATGTCAGGTTATTGTCGGCGGCAAGGGTAAGGTGTGCGAGAGCAAGGTCTGCGAAAGAAAAACGGCGG
>CAYNKU010000036.1:6357-10495 GCA_964397865.1 uncultured Pirellulales bacterium
TTCAGGAACGCTCCGGCGCTGACAGTTAATCCTATCAGATGCAATGATGTTCTGATCGAGGGGATACGGATATTGAACGATCTGAAGATTCCTAATTGCGACGGGATACATCCGGATACGTGCAGGGATGTGCGGATAGTGAATTGTCATATCGAGGCAGGCGATGACGCGATAGTGTTGAAGAATAATCGCGATAAGTTAAAGCCGGGTGATCTTTGTGAGAATGTAGTGGTTACGGGGTGCACGGTTGTTTCGCGGTCGTCGGCTTTTAAGATAGGGACGTCATCGTGGGGAGGGTTTCGTAATGTTGTGGTCGATTCGTGCGTATTTTATAACAGTCACAGGGGGATAAGTATCCAGGTTCGGGATTACGGGGATGTTGAGAATCTGATATTTTCGAATATCGTTATCGAGTCGCGGAGGTTTCATGAATTGTGGTGGGGAAGCGGCGAGCCTATATACGTTACATATATGCCGCGGGATGAAGAAACCAAAATCGGCGCAGCGAGGAATATACGGTTCAGCAATATTCTGTGCAAAAGCGAGAACGGGATATTCATTCACGGCTGGCAAGGCAGTCCTATCGAGGATATTGTTTTTGAGAATGTGCGGGTGGAGATCGGCAGACACAGCCAGTGGCAGGGCGGGTGGTATGATACCCGGCCGAGCGTTATTTCGCGGATAGAGGGGTCTAACGCGGGTATTTACTGCAAGTGGGCGAAGGATGTTACGTTTCGCAATACGAGTATTGTTTGGGCGGACGAGGAGCCGGCGGGGTATTTCGGCAGCGCGCTGGAGGCGCATGATGTGGAGGGGCTTATTCTTGAGAATTTCAAAGGCAAATCCGCTCATCCGGAAAGGTATCCGGACAGGGTGATAGATTAAAGTAAGAACAATTATTTGACGAAAAATATGTTGTAATATCGGTTGGGAAATTTAAAATCAGGGAACTTAAAGAAAACCTAAAATTCATTAAGAATATCGATTGGGGAGATCATGAAAAAGCAGATAATTACTACGGCGGGCAGGATATGGCGTGTTCTTGGCGATAAGGGGCGGATGGATATTGCGCAGCTTCCGAGGAGTTTGAAGGAGAAATCGGTGATCGTATATCAGGCGCTGGGGTGGCTTGCCCGTGAGGACAAGATACGGTATGTTAAAAGGTCGGGGAAGGTTTATGTCTCGCTAACGCCGGCCGAGGTCGGTGTGCACCAGTTGGTCGCGGTTTGAGAAGATTAAGTCGGTTTTGGGAAACCTGCAGGAAATTCCGGCAGCGGGGTTTTAGAACGTCAGGATTTTCCAGTCGGATTTCAGTATCTCGGTGAGGGGTCTTCCCATTCCTTTTACTTCGATCCCTAATTCTCGCAGTTTATCGGAGATGCCGTACATATCTGCGCATGCGACGCAGGCCTGGATTTTTACACCGTCGGTCATCATTTCATTTATTTTTGCCTGGAGGTCTTTGTCGCCGACGAGCAATCTTGCGGACGGGCCCCAGACGATGAGCAGTACTTCGTCGAAAGCCTTTGCTCTTTTAGCGGCGTGGGTGTACATCAGGCAGACCTTGTGGGCGACATCGGGGTCGCCGCTTGTCCAGATGACGGCAAGTTTGTCGTCAGGGGTTTCGGCGGGGGCCTGGGCGTTGACGAAATCCCGGCCGGCGAAGGCAGCGAGCAGCAGGATCGATATTGCTAAAAGGGGAATATTTTTTTTCATTTTGCGCACTCCCAAAAAATCGTCTTGTTTAATGTATTGTTGTTTATAGTGTACCGTCAGTGAGATGTTCGGGCAACAGGTTTTTTAGGTAACCGTTTTATCGCCTTGTATGGTTAATGAGCGGATTGCCTGGCTTTTTTGTTTTGCATGTCTATGTTCCAGATGTATTTTTGGGTTCGGTAGATAACCGCGCATAGTGCGGCGATGAATATGACGAATATATAGATGAGGGATTTTTCCAAGAAGCCGGTGCCGAAGATCGTTAGAAGGGTGTTTAGTATGATGAACCAGAGCCTGATCTCTGTCGGGCCTGTTCGCAGGTATGTTATCTTGAATTCACCGGTCGCGCCGAAGGCCAAAAAAGCACTGACCATAAAACATCCGAAGGCGGGGACCATAAAAAAGATGAGCAGTTTGTTTAGGCCTTCGAACAGGAACGAATAGCCAAGGAATATAGAACTCATAAATACGAAATCCAGGAGGTGGTCCATATAGAAGCCCCATTTGGGGATTCCGGTATCCCGGTGCCGGCCGAGGGCGCCGTCGAAAGAATCCGTGAACCATTGCAAAAACAGCGCCAGGGACGATAACCAGAGCCAGTTGAGATTGGCGGCGGCGAGGTATCCGAATACGATCAGGCTAATTGACAGCGGGATTGTCATTAAGGTTAAATGGTAGCCTTGGATCCACGCGGGAAATTTGGCGACGTTGGTGTCGATGAATTTTCGTTCGTATTTAGCTAACAGCGATTTCATCGGGAGTTTTTTGTCGCCATGGAAAGTCTGGTTATTCATCTTTCCGCCTTTGTTTTTTTGATTTTGCCGTATTTTAATTTTGTGCTTCAAATACCTTTATCATTTCCAGGAGGAATAATCTTCTTATGGCATCGAAACCACGGGGGTTGGGGTCTTCGATATTCATATAATACCAGTAATGAGGATCGTGAAATTGATAGTTTTTTAGCCAGAATTTTCTGCAGTGTATGCCGTGCCCGAGGAATACATCGTGGATATTGACGAGATGGACATAATCATATTTTCGGGCACAATTGGAAATGATATCGTTATAAACTTTAAGGATCGCTACGCCGTCTGGCCAGGAAGGCAGGCCGGTAAAAAACGCCTTGGTATCCCCTGTGCCGTCGCTCGGGTCGTAAATATTTGCTAAAAAGATATGACATCCGCCGGGGAATTTTTTGTTGATATCAAAGATCATCTGGTCGAGGCGTTTTTCAAAATTTTGAATCCATATCTTGGCCTGTTCGAGAGAAGCACCGTACATGGCGCATTCCTGCGGAGGTGTTTGGCCGTAATTATGTATCAGATCGTTGCCGCCTGTTGTCATTACTACAACTCCCAGTACCTCGGGCGGCTGGGTCGGCAGTTCCTGGATTTGTTTGAAATGCCACAGTGAATCAGAGCATGAAAGTGCTTTATTTCGGGCCTTTAGGTTCGGAAAGACCGCAGAGAGATTTTTGCCTGTCATATCTTCGGAATCGTTATCCGGGTTTTTTATTAATCTGTCAAAATATAAAAACCCTTTGTCGGCGCCGAATCCATCGGTGATACTGTCGCCAAGTCCAAGGAGCAGGATATCCTGCTGGCTCCAAATGCGGCTGAAGGGTTCGGATGGTACGTGCGGGCCTGCGGGGCCAGTGCCTTGCGGCAGGTATATGTTGAAGTATAAAAACCAGGCTGCTATGAGGGTAAACGCTATGATCGCGATGACGGCGCATTTGAGGCATCTGATAAGCACCTTAAGCAGTGATTTATTTTTCGTCGCTGGTTTATTCATTTTTTTGCCTTTGTTTTTTCTTGAAGATGTTTAAATCAAAGAGTTTTTTCTTTTCGGGCTTTTTCAGTTCGATGGCCTCGTTGCCTTTTTTGAGGGTCAGGGATTTTTGCCAGTTTTCCGGGCCGGCTTCGAGACTTCTGGTGAAGCCGTAGTTGAGTCCATTATGTTCGGTTAGCACAGGATCTTTTACCTCCCAGTCACTATCACGATACTTTCCGGCGACGGTGGCGTAGTACCAGCGATAGGGGAATTCGTGTTCGGCAAAAAAAGGGTCGATCTTTGTGATGTCAACATTGTGGGCCGCTGAAAGATTTTTCTGGGTGGAGCCGAGGGTTATATCTTTTGTGTAGTAGTGTTCGGCCCAAACGGTATTTTCGGATTCGATTTTGCCGAGGTCCGATTCGTGCAGGTTGGGCGGGATGTAGGCATCGAGAAATGTGAAATGGATGCCGGCGTCTGTTTGAGCGGCTATTTTTTCGGCGGCGGCGTCAACTGTCCAGCAGCCCGCGGAGTGGGCGATCAGGTGGATATGCTCAAACTTTAAACCGAGGTTAAGAATGGCCTTTGCGAGTCTCGGGCCTGCGATTGATCGGCCGTATTTAACGGCGTAGACGGGGGTGACGACCGC
>CAYNKU010000036.1:10595-13362 GCA_964397865.1 uncultured Pirellulales bacterium
GGCTGAGGTCATAAACTCGATTACCTTCTGACGCGCGTCGACGTCGGCGAAGGCAGTTTCTGCGGCTGATATCGCTGACAGGAAAACAGCTATGGCTAAAAATCTTTGCTTATTTATTTTAGGGTTCATCATTGCCGGCTTTCGCTTTTATCAGTCAACAGTAATTCGAAAAAGCCTTTTTTCTTCAAAAACTGATAAAGGTAGGATACTCCCACAAGCGTAACTCCTGTTGCTAAAAATGCTGCGATACGATACACGTTTTCGATTGTTCTGGTGTCCAGGACAAAGACCTTTACCAATAGCAAAGCGAACAAAGCGATAGCGAGGTAACGTAAAATCCTCACCTTTTTCCAGAAACCAATTATCATCAAGAATGCCGCATACACGGCCCACATTACGGATATATACATGTGTGCAAGGAATTGCCAGTTAGCCAACGGCTGATCAAAACGATTGCGGCAGTACCAGTACAGATATATTTCCTCGGCAAGCAAAATCCACAACATAAATATTCCCGCTAAAGCAAATGCCGTTGCGCAATTGCGGCTGTTTTGCCGGTCTTCATTAGTTCTGACCAGCAGCCATGCTGCTGCGAATAAAACAGCCACGAATGAAAGAACTATGCCAAAACTTGTATTTGCGAATATTATGAAGCTGTCGTCATAGAACTTCGGAAATACCGCTATTGTAAACATGGCACCTACACCGGCTAAAATCGTAGCCAAAACCATAGATATGATTCCTCTCGGGCAGATCGGGCGAATAACAAACAGCAGCATCATTATCGCAAATATCAGCACCTGGCCTTTCAGGACCGGAGCTGCTGCACCGGCCACCAATAAATTATATTCACAATGCCAATACCATTCGGCGGTTACCGCTAATAATAGCAGCAAACCCAATGCTCCGTAGATGATCTGTGAAATCAACGTGTTTCTCTCATAATCGTCTTCTGTTGTTTGCCTGTATTTAATATGGCAAATAAGCATTGCTGTAATGAACGCGAGGACTATTATGAAATCAGCATTGGCAAAAATTATGAAGCTTTTGTAGTGTAAATGTGTTAACGCAACTATGGTGAAGATCGAGCCGGCTGCTACTGAGATCAAAGACACAACCTCACACAGTACTCCTCGCGGACAAAGGGGCCTGAGAGCAAAAAGCAGCATGATCACAGCAAATATTATCAGTTGCCCTCTTGATATGTAATGTATCGAGGTTTCGGCCATAAGATTGTAATGACAATGCCAGTACCATTCCATTGTCGCCGCGGCAAACAGCAGGAGTCCGGCTGCCGCATAGAAGAGTTGAGCTATCGTTTCCCCCAGTTGATCAGGCAGTTCTGAGGTTCGTCTGTATATCAGATGGCACAGGCATGCTGCGGCAGCCACAAAGCACCAGGTTCCGAACTCAGGGTTGAGTACGAGATTGAAAGCATCTGTGTGCATCGGCAGATTAATGAGCAGATTGCCGCAACTCAATAGCAATGCCACAACCCCGCCGGCTTGTGTCGGCCCGCTACGATATCGCAACCCGATTATCACGAGGATAACACCCTCTGCCGCCCAGGCAAGCGTGATTGCGTGCATTTTCAGATATAGCGGTACCGCAATTGTGATGAAGAAAAGTCCAATTGATAGAAGCACTATCCTCAAATTTGTATCATCTTTACATCGTTTGAAAACCACCGCTGTCATAGCCAGATGTGTTGCAGACAAACCAACCGCACAGAAGGCCAGTGATGCTCGATGAGGGGTAGAAAGGATATTCCAAAGATAGTAAAATGTTATCGCGGCGTTTGTCAGGATGAGCAGCACATCTTCCTTGAGAGCCTTCACCTTGTTTACCAGTTCGTAGAGTATTGGCATAACAAAGTAAATCAGGAAAAATACGCTGAGCCAGCCCAGCGCAAAAAACATCTGGCCAAGGCCAAGACTTTTTCCGGAATCTATCGTGTTCTTGAGGCCGGAGGTGTTAAACCACATTGTGTAGAGCAGAAAGGTTCCGGCAAAGCTAAGGAAATTTACAGCTCGCCATTTTCTGTAGTATGCACACAACATGGCGCCGACACCTAAAATCAAAACGTATACAAATAAAGGCGCGGGGGAAGTTATTTTTGACAATACTATTGCCGGCGTCAAAAATCCGCCGAATAAACTCAAAAACGCGATCAATATCTCATCCAGAACCACGGCATAAAGCATCGCCATTGCAGTAACGGTTGTCGCCAGAGCAAATGCAGGTACAAAACCAATTAAACCGTAAAGCTGGTAAGCTGTAAAAACGGCAGCGTAAAGAATTGCAAAACCGAGGGCGGTCACACCTTTAGCTACAACATCGTAACCTCGCCGTCTTGTTATCTCACCTGCCGCTAAAGCTGCGAGACCGGAGATCGTAACTACAATTATCCTGGCCGATGGACTTAACGAGAAATTCTCATAGGCGTATTTAAGGAAAAAGCCGACCCCGACGAATACGGTAATCACACCGGCGATAAGAATCCATCTCGTACCAATCTGTTGCTCAAGTAACAAATCTCTCTTGGCGTGAACACTTGTCTCAATGACAGGAACAACAGGTTTTTTGACCGCAGTCTTTTTGACTTCGGGGATTTCGACGAAGTGTGGTACCGGCTCGGCTTTTATTTCCTCAACAGGTTTTTCTGCCGCTTCCAATGAAGGTTTAATTTGTTCGTCCGGTACTTTTTGTAGTTCTTCAACTTGTTCGACACCAACAAATGGCGGCTCACCGGTTGGTATTTCTCTTA
>CAYNKU010000037.1:0-2567 GCA_964397865.1 uncultured Pirellulales bacterium
GTTCATTATACGTCACAGGTTTTACTTCTCCGAAGTACGGCGACGAAGACACCTTCAATAATTTTGACCCAATATTTACTACACCTACTTTAGCGGTTATTCCATACAATTCAAGTAGCCCCATAACAGCAGCCGAGATCACCGGTTCTGATATGGCCTTACCTATATCCGTTATTTGGACCGGAGCTGCTGGAGAAGCAGATTGGTGTTGTGGAGCAGATTTGGATTTCAGCAACGAGGTGGACTTTTTTGATTTTTCTATTTTTGCGGACTATTGGCTTGAATCTGATTGTGTATCTCCGGATTGGTGTGGCGGCGCTGACCTAAATCCTGATATTGGTGATAGAGGCCAAGTTGACATAGTTGATCTTGACATCTTTACCGCGCATTGGCTTGAAGCTGATTGTTCTGGTGCGGGTAATTAAGTCAAATATTATCTGTGTTCTAAACAGAGAAACTATTTGGTCAATGGGGTTGGAAGCGTTCGTTAGGTGCTAAGGTCGACAGTTGCAGTTGAAGGGCAAAATCAAGTTTGGCGCCAAGTCAGACAAGAGGCTTTTGGAAGTGTTGTTTTTTAAGTTACTTACAGGCTATAAAACTTGCATAGTGTCAATTATCTTTCGCTGCCGGCGTTGGTGAAGCGGGCAGCTATATCAAGGTATTCATTCGCAAGATCATCTCGGTTATGATGTTTCATTACATATTCATGTCCGGCCTGTCCAAGTGACCGGCATCGATCGGGATCATCAGCCAGATTTTCTACTGATTGCACCAAATGCTCGGCATTTTCAGGCTCTATGCAAGTTCCGGCATTGGCTTTTTTTAGGAACTCGGCCGCATAGCCCTCCACGCCAAGAATAATCGGTTTTGCTATCGCAGCGGATTCAAAAATTTTCGATGGCAATACCGTCTTGAAAAGTTCGGTTTTCCTGAGGTGAACCAAACATGCGTTGCTAATCGAAAGGAATCCCGGTATGAGCTTTTTGTCCTGCCTGCCTGCAAAAATAATATTATCAAGTTTTTCTTCGAGGGCGTGCTGCTGCAGTTGTCCTTTTGCGGCACCGGAACCGATTAACAAGAATTTTATGTCATTTCTTTTTTTGGTCTTTAATAATTTTGCCGCACGCAATACCACATCAAGCCCACATGCCATACCGATGGTCCCGATATAAGAACAGATGAATTCGTGATTCAGGTCGTAACGCTGTCTGATGTTTTCATCCGGCGGCTGTGGGTGAAAAATTTCGGCGTCAAAACCGTTGGTAATCACAGAAATATCATTTGCCCGAACACCTTTTTCAATGAGCTTTTGTTTGTAGCCTTCGCCCACTGTTACAATATGTTTGGCCGCGGCATACATCTTCAACTCGAGCCATTCGAGAATTTTTATAAGTCGTTTGTTGCCAATCGCACCGACAGCAACAATAGATTCGGGCCAGATGTCGCGAATTTCCAGGACGAGGGGGACCCGTCGGAGCCGGCTGACAATAACACCCGCCCAGCCACAAAAAAACTGCGGCGATGTGGCTATTATCAAATCCGGTTTCTCTAAAAACAGCGAAGCAAAAACAGCACTGAACATGTAGGATACGTAATTTATAATACGCTTGATCGTGCCCTTGTTCGCGGCTATA
This sequence comes from uncultured Pirellulales bacterium, assembly GCA_964397865.1. Lineage (GTDB taxonomy): Bacteria > Planctomycetota > Phycisphaerae > Sedimentisphaerales > Anaerobacaceae > CAYNKU01. Next base: position 1,635 of record CAYNKU010000037.1, read on the forward strand.
TAAGTCCAAACCCGAATAACTTGTATCCCATCGATATCCTGGCATTGATGTAATTTATTTTTATACCCCTCATAAACCACTCCATCGGGAACATTCGGCGCACAGGTAACAACTGTGACTTTGTGACCGCGGCGAACCCACCGTTTGCAGTTCTCGTAAGTTCGAGACGCCGGCGCGTTACCTTCGGGCGGGAAATAATGAGAAAAAAACAATATATGCATTTACAATAACTCGATTTGAAATCCTGTTTCGGTATCACAGCCTGAAAAAGAAAATGCCAGAGCTTTGTTGGGTATTTTCACGCCGAATTCGGGGCAGTAATAAGAATCCTCGAGCGACAATTTGCCGTTACCAAAAAAGGTAATAGTAAACTCACCTTCAGGGAAAGCTGCCAAAACAGTACTGTCTTTTAGTTCGCCTGTTTCGCAGCTCGGATGAAGATGGAGTCTTGATATTATATTTTGTGTTTTAGAGGCTGTCGTTATATCTTTAACTGTAAGTTTTCCGGAGCTGTTCCAGTTAAATTCTCGGCGGTGTACGGCTCTGCCCCTTAGTCTCTTATAACCATCGTGCCGACCGCTAAGTCGGAAGCCGTCTTCACCTGGTACCCATTTGATATTATCCGGGCGTCCCCGGCGGGCGACCCTGAAAGCGGCCCACATTTCACACTGATCGTGGCCGTTAATCTCAAGGGTATTATGAGCTTTTGTGGATCGACAATATTGTCGTGTTGGGCTTATTTCGTAGTCATAAGTGCCGCTATCGACAATAACGCGGTGTCCCTTCAGTGACAATTCAAATGAGAATATATCGGCGTGGGCGTGGCCCGGGATGTAATCGGGGCCGATTCGAGCGGCATCGCAAATCACATAGTTTCCGTTGTCACCCCTGAAGCCGTAATAGCCGGCTTCGGGCAAGGCAAAATTTCCGGGC
>CAYNKU010000037.1:2667-13059 GCA_964397865.1 uncultured Pirellulales bacterium
TGGTACATCGGAGAAAGTTCGAAATGCATCCCGTCATCGAGCACCTGTTCGGGAATCTCTTTGCCAAGTATATTTATTCCAGATTCAAGCCACTCGTCAGAAGCGGGGCCGGAAAAACAGCTCCCGACAAACGCAAGGGCCGCGGCATTTTCCATGTAGTGATTGCCAAGCAGATGTGTCTCAAGATTCGCGCTAAGCCACCGGGCCTGCAGGAAGATACTTTCCCATAGACGATCACGGAACTCCTGATCAGCCGGCGTATTATTACGGAATTTCCCGAAGAACACGCCGCAGATATTCATCAGCCGAAGTGAAACCGGGTAGGATTCCCAGCCGATGGCATTTCCCGCAAGCCTGTGGTTTTCTATCCAGTCCAGTACCGCAGCTTTGGCATCCTCATAGCTTAGAGCCCATATCCACTCCATATAGTGGAGATTGTACCGCCAGAGCCTGGGCATATCGGCACACTTCCAGTCAGGCGGAAAACCGATATTTCTGTTTTCGCCGATGAAGGAAAAGCTGCCGAGCCGAATAGCCTCTGTGGTATTTATCTGCGCGCCCGGCGGCAGTATCTCGATAGCGGCAGGCCACCGGCAACCGGGGAATTTGCCTGCCGGGCCGGCTTTGAACGAAGCAGGATCACTAAGCCCGGCTTGTAATCTTTTACAAACCCGGCTGTAAACCTGTGAAAATTTCAGATACCTTAGCGTATTGAAAAGTAAGAGTGTTTTTTTCACCTGCCTCTGTGTCTTTAGAGAAGGATCGTTTTGTTTTCAGACGCCGAGGTTACCGCAGCGAAGCTGGCAAGTGTCACATTCTCAAGCTGGTCACAGGGTATCATCTGCTCGCCGCCCTTATTGATTCTCTCGATGAAACCGCTTATTTCTGCAAAATGGCCCTTATCCTGCCTTTTGGTCTTGAACTTTTTAAAGCCTTTGAAACCAAAGCCGGCAGTTTCGCGGAAGTTATCGAGTCTGAGCACTTTACCCTCGCAGAAGACTTCCAGCGCCTCTTTGGGATAGCTCCTGGGGCCATTGGCAAAATAATTAACCGTACCAACCGAACCATCGGCAAAGCCAAGTACAATCGACATTTTGTCAGTGCGAATTGCCGCTTTTTCACCGACCATTGCAGCTGCGACAGTTTTAACAGGACTGTCGGCAATATATGACAGCAAATCAATGAAATGACATCCTTCGCCGATGATGCGTCCGCCTCCTCGTTCGCTGTCCTGCACCCAATGATCGGGGGGCAAGTAACCGGCATTGACGGTCATATTCATACATAACGGGCCGGCTCGATTTGCGATCAGTTCCCTGATTCTTATAGTGTGCGGACTGAACCGGCGGTTGAAACCGACCATAATCATTTGCCCTGACGCCTTTGCTACTGTCTTAGTTACTAAAGCCAGCTCTTCTTCGTTCATCGCCAGCGGCTTTTCAACAAAAACATGTTTACCCGCATCAAGAGCCTCGCATACAAAACGTGCGTGCAAGTGATGCCCTACCACGATAAACACCGCTTTGACTTTTGGGTCTTCGAGAATTTTTTTGTAGTCCGAGGTCGCTTCATTCGCGCCGAATTTTTTTGCTGCATGGCGGGCGGCGGCAGAATCGAGGTCAGCGATACAGGCGATATTTGCCGAAGTTCCGGCCAAAGCCGGCAGTAAAATGCTTTTCGCAAAATTTCCCGCGCCGATAACACCAACCACCGCTTCTTCGGCAGCGGCAATAGTTCGAGGGCTGACAGTTATGGTCGTGGATTTATCTATATCAACCGGGTATTGCAATACAACGCCCAATGAATCGCCATCATTTTGGATCCTATCATACGCACGGAGCGCATCTTCGATCGCAAAGCGATCTGTTACAAGATCGTCTACCTTAAGTCGGCCGGCCTGAATCGCTGCGAGAGCCGCCTGAAAATTCCGCTGCTCGGTCCATCGGACATAACCGAAGGGGTAATCGCGCCCGGCCTGTTCATATTGTTCGTCATAGCGGCCCGGGCCATAAGAACAGGATACCTGGAAGGTCAGTTCCTTTTTAAAGAAATCATCCCGTCTGAGGTTCAATCCCACAACACCCACCAGCACGATCCGGCCGCGTTTACGGCAGGATTGCGCCGCCTGATGCATTATATCATCGGTCTTCGCGGAGGCGGTTATTATTACGGCATCGACGCCTTTCTCACAAGTCCAGCTATTGGCGGCGGTAATCGGGTCGGCTCGGCTGGAAAGGTCAACCGTCCCGGCACCGAAGCTTTCGGCTATAGCAAGGCGCTTACTGTTAAAGTCCACACCCAGCACCTCGCAACCGCTCGCCCGCAGTAATTGAACCGTGACAAGCCCGATAAGGCCCATGCCAAAAACCAGTACTTTCTCACCCAATGCGGGCTGCACCAGTCGGATACCCTGCAGCGCAATACTGGCCAGCACCGTAAAGGCTGCCTGCTCGTCGGTTACATTATCGGGGATTTTAGTGCAAAGATTCCGGGGCACACAAACAACTTCCGCATGCGGGCCGTTACTTGCTACACGGTCACCCGGCTGAAGGTCGGTTACACCGGGACCAACTTCCAAAACCACACCGGCGCTGCAGTAGCCCAGCGGCAGAGGCTCGTCAAGTTTGCGAAAGACCGCCTCGAGGGTCGGTATCAGGCCGTCGGTCTTGATCTTGTCGAGAACCTGCCTGACTTTATCCGGCTGCTGCCGGGCCTTCTGGATAAGATTGGCCTTTGAAAACTCCACCAGCATCCGCTCGGTACCCGCCGAGATCAGCGATGCCCGGGTCTGGATCAGAACCTGCCCCCGACCCGCCTGCGGAGAAGGAACATCGGCGATTTCCATTCTACCGGTTTTCAGATGCTGTAAAATCTGTTTCATGAATCAGCCTTCACCTTTTGTATTAAGTCGTGAATCGAGCATCTTTAGTTTGCCACGTGCCGTTAAGGGAATCTCGTCAACCACTTCGATCTTGAATTGGACTTCTTCACCAACTTTATCATTGTAAGCCGCCTCAATTGCCACGCGATCTTGCTCGATAAAGTCAGGGGAAACCAACATCTTAAAAACGCAAAGGCCGGGTGTGTCCTGATAGTATTGGTAACGTACCACCCGCTCGAATAACGGACCATGCATATTCAGGGCCGCCAATGACATTTTGGTTCCATTCTTTCCTATGAGCATATCCTGCTTCCATCGACCTTCCACATCAGTAAAACGATCCCAGCAGCGGCCGCATTCGCATTTTGATTCCAGGCGTGTCGCGAAATCACCCGTACGATAACGAATCAAGGGCATGCAGCGATTGAAAAGACCTGTGCCGACTATTTCGCCCCGTTCGCCTTCTTTGTCACACGAGTCCCCATTGTCGTCAATAATTTCCAGGATTCCATAATCAGGAAAATGGTGATAAGTGCTGTTCTTCTCGCACTCCCCGGCCAGCACAACCCGCTCGCTGTGTCCATACCAGGAGTACGCACGGGTGCGAAACGCCCGTTCGATGCGTTCTCGCTGCTCTAATGAAGGCCCTTCGGATCCCAGTAAAGCCGCCCGGATATCAGGCATTTTATCCGTTAGTTTATGGCGCAGAACATACTCTGCCAATATGCCAAGAGCAGATGGGTATCCATGAAAAAAAGACGGGCGAAATCGGATGATTTCATCGACATAAGAGGCCAGGTTATCTTCACTCATATGAAATGGCGAAAACTGCAATTCATTATAAATGGGATTGTGCTGCCAATAGATGCCGGGCCTTAGGTTGGGGAACGACACACCGCGAAAAGTGGCCTTGCGATGACGCGTCGTATAGCCGACCCGCCGCCATTGTCTGTGCATAAATCCTATCTCTACGGACTGGGCATTATCATCAAGGAATATCTTTAGTTGGTTGCCGCTTGTCCCGCCCGTAGAGGTTTCGTAATGCGGAATTTTTTTAAAATTGCGAGGCAGATACTCCTGCTGCCTCGCCTGAACCGTATCCTTATCCAACAGCGGAAAAGCCTTGAGCGCCTCGAACGGCGTGTGCCGCTCGACGACAGGCTCAAGAGAGCGATATGCCGGGACCTGTTCGACGGCAAATTGCAAGACCCTGCCCAACTGCTGCTGCTGATATTGCCGAAGCTCCTGCTGATTCGCCCGGTCAAACCAGGCTCCACGCCGATACGTGTCACGATAGGCTTTACCTGCCAACCATGAAAAGGGGATCAGACAAACACCGCTTTTGACTGAAATCGGCAGGGCTTGGTAAAAAGATCGTTTGAATTCAAAAGCTATAAATCACCGTCCTTGTCAACTGCTTCAAACAAAAAGCCTAATCGTGTTCAATGCCTTCCTGATCCAGTACATTCCGGATAATTTCCGGCCACGTCTTCAAGTGTTGCTGGAGTCGCTTACGACCCTTCGCAACTGCTTCTTGGCAGATCGAACGGCTGTTTTTCAACATTAGGATGCCATCCTTCACACTATCCGGAGAGAGAGGATCGATATAGACTGCCGCATCGTCGCATACATCCCAAGCGAAGTCCCGATCCGATGTGAGGATGGGCCTGTCGAGTTGCATCGCTTCCAGGTAAGTCCCGGAAAACGACTCCAACAGGGTCGGCAGAAACATCACGTCAGCGGCAAAGTAAAAATTGCCCAAGCGTTGTTGCGGTATTGTGCCAACACAGGCTATTTGGTCTTCCAGGCCCTCGGTATGAATTCGATCAATCAGTGCCAAAGCCCCCTTCCCCTGATCCTTATCTATGGGTAGCACACAAACCACATCCTGCAAAACATCGCGATAGCGGGAAAACGTCTCTACGATAATGTCAAGATTCTTGTGAGGGTAGTATCTGGTCAAGCACAACAAGATAAAGCGCCCTCGAAACGATTCCAATTCCTCAGGCCAATATTGAACCGGTTTAATTGACGGACTGAACGCATTTGGACAAAGCCCAATCCGGTCCATTGGAAAACGCAGCATCTCATGACTTAGCTTGCACATCGTTTCCGTTTGACAATACAGGCGGTTTACCCAGCGCAAACTGTGGCGCAACTGTTGGTCAGACAACCACTTGAACAGCCGGCTTCTCAGGGGAATCTGTCGAGGAGTTTTTATGCGGTACACGCGGTGTGAATTATGAAGCAAAAGCGACTGCTTGCACGGAGAAGGCGTAACCGCTATGTTTCCAAGCGCCCATATCCAGTCCGGCTGGAACTCAGAAATCACGCGGCGTAGCACTGTGCGTTCCCACATCCCGCGACAAAGCAGATTGATCTTCGGGCATTGCAGTACCTCGACATTATCAACCTCGTCGAAATCCGGATAGCCACTCCCTTGCGGCACAATCATGAGATAAGTATGCATAGGCGCAATCTCCGGAAGCGTTGCGACAACGTTCCGGCCAACCAAGAGGCCCCCGGCCAAGCGAAGGTTATGGGCTAATATCGCAATACGCATATAAAGAATTCCTTTGCTGGAAGTGTTTTCAGCTACCTTAATCGAGGTTCCACTCAACAAAGTCAAACACTTCATCGACCACCGTTTCAGCGTGTTCGATCAACTCAGCCAGGGATAATCAGGAACCGCGTCAAGAAGAGATTTGTAAGCCCAAACATGCACCTCTCGAATCCCGTATTCCATGGGATCCGAACCCGTGAGAAGCCCCACTAAGTGGGCCACCGCTCCGCCCGAGCGATTACGTGACGCATCTATTCCTGCCACAATGCCCATTGCTGTCGCTTCTCTAATGCCCCCGTACAGTTACGCTAAATAATTTCCATCTGACTGTAATCCCACACTTCATCTATAAACAAGATGCCGGTGTCCGCCTTATTTTCTTTGTCGTAGAAACTCCAGTCAAATTTCGGTATATTCCACTGCTCGCCGTAGATAAATCTCAGCAATCTCTCGGGATTATCCGGCACTAAAACTTTGCTTCCATAAAAATTTCGCAGAACCAGGTTGTCAAAATATTCTGCGGGGATCGCGGTCTTTTGAAACTGCCCCCCGCATTTTTTTGACCAATGGATAAACATCAAGGAAAATTTCTTTCTTAATTTAACAGGGATAATCCTTAGAGCACTTACTAAAACAACTTTTATAAACTCATTTCTCGATAGGGGCAGGCTGTGATTCCGCACAAGTCCGCGAGGATATGCCCCCATGAAAGTCGCGATCCAATATAGAACTCTTGCGGTAATTGGAACGTATTCATGTCCTGATGGTGTTTCATGCGGCCTCACGGCATATCTTCCTTCACGCCAATAACAATTGATAATTACATCAACACCTTCACGTTTACTTGAGACCGTGGCCGATGTGCTATAGAAGAAGGCGTGATATCCCTTTTTGTTCAGAGCATCTGTGATCAACCTTAATTTTTCTGTTATGCTAGAATCAAACCAACAAGTTAAATGGACATCGTTATTCCATGGAAGCAGTCTGTTTTCTCGCACTAAACCCAACAATCCTCCATAATTGAGCCAGCACCGCAGACCATGCGATTGAGCTACTTCCATTACATCGAGAACAGCAGAAGCTAATTTGTCAACGTTAGATTTAACTTTATAGTTTTGAACCGCTTGTTCCGAATCAGCCATTCCCATAACACCTTATAAAACGTGAAAGCTTAAAACCAAATACCGCAAGGAAGGCCTTGAGTATCGTTACGATCTCTTTGGGGAACAGTATCGGGCACACCAGTATGCGAAGCCGAAAAATACGGTATACTTCGCGCCATCTTCGTTCACGAATAGCCGTCTGAAATAAATTCAAATGCAGCAGACAAGTATAGTAGACGGCTGTCATTGATCCAAGTCTCTCTCTGACGATATTCCTATGACACAAACGATATGGCATAGCCACTTTTATTGCGTCATAATGTTTTTTTTCGGACGAAACAACAAGATGACATATAACATACGGCTCAGGAATAACAGCCAGGCCGTAATGAGAAAAGAGACGCAGCAGAAACTCTCTGTCCTGATTTCTTCGCATCTCAGGAACCATCAATCCGGAGTTCTGCAGGCAACTGCGGCGGAGCAATATGGTGGGCGTGAGGAACATAATCCTTTCGGTCACGAACTGACGAAAAGTATCATGTTCCCATTTCTTATCCGGCACATACGCCACCGGTCGGGCGGTGTTGCCATTTTTGATAATCGTTGCGCCACAAAAACAGGCGCCGATCTCCTGCGGTTCAGCATCCATACGCGCAACCTGCCGAGCCAGTTTCTCCGGCAGCCACTCATCGTCGCTGTCAAGAAAGGCTATATATTCGCCTTTGGCCGCCCGCATCCCAAGGTTGCGAGCTGCGCCCGCTCCCTGATTTTCAGAAAGACAAAGCAGTTGAACTCGAGAGTCTGTTTTTTGGCACGCGCGAATTATATCCTGCGTAGAGTCCGTTGAAGCATCGTCGCAAACAATGATTTCTATGTCCTCAAGAGTTTGGTTTTGAACGCTTTTCAAAGCCCGTTCTATACAACGCTGCCGGTTATATGTCGGAATTATTACCGAGACTTCAGGCAATTCTCATGTCTCCCTTGAACATATACATATTTACTGCTCTGGGCCGCCTGGGATTTTGGTAAAATCGATTCGCCTTTTCCATAAATCCTGTCCGCCACAAGCAGCAGTCCCATTCCCCACCAAAAGATCATCATTCTGGGAATATCCAGAGAAGTCATGGACACGCACAAACCAAAAAAGTACACCATCGCGCAAAAACAAAGGGCAAAATGCTTCTGTGGTTCCGAATGATAAACTTTTTTCAGTCCGCAAATCATTTTGAAATTAAGATAGATGACCCAGAGAATTGCTATCAGCCCCAGCATCCCTTGCTCACAGGCAAATTCGAGAATTACGTTATGCGGATAGACATGTGCCGCCTCATCAAGTAACAGGGCACGGCGTTTTAAACCCCTATAGTTTCCTTCAAGTAGAACGGTTCTGTATCCTCCTGCCCCAACACCGGTAAGAGGATAATCGAAAAAGGCATTTGCCGCGGACATGTATCTCAATATCCTGGTGCTGGAAGTCTCCCAATTACGTACTTCAGAAGAAGTAAAATCGCTGAAGAATGCTTCTACACTGGCAAAACGATTATAAGTCTCTACTGGAAGAACATTCTTTAGAACAAAATAACCCGAGAACATAAGCCCGCTCACGACAGCAATGATTACATAAGTTTGTCGTGACTTATACAAAAGAGCTTTAAAGCCCTCGGTGTGCAAAAACCAGTACGCAAATAACATAACAACAATAAGGGCAAAGACAGGCCCTCTTGTCCCGGTCATGAAGAGCAATAATGCTTCCAATGGCAGCATGCAAACGATAAAATACTGTCCGATAGCGCTGGTTTTCCCGAAAAGCAGATATGAAAAGCCAATAATGATTGCCAAGCCAAGATATTGGGCGGCGACAATTACATCATTTATTACGCTAACACGTTCCCCGATACCTTCTACTTGCGGTCGGAGTACTACACTTGTGAGCACATAAACGGCAAGCGTTCCAAACAAAATAAAAATAGCTAATCGCAGTGATTTAACACTTCTAATAATGTTTGGAGCCAGGACAACAACAGGCAGTACGAGGAAGAAAAAAAGAACTGTTTTGTCACGGCCATATGTCGGAGCGGAAGTATAACGCAGGCTAAAGGCCATCGATAACCCTAAAGCTATCATCAATTTCTCGCAGGGTCCGAAACGGATCCTGCCGCCTCGCAGAAGGAAACCGGCACCTGCGGCCAGTGGAAAGATTGCCGCCGTGGCCGAAACCGAAACAGGAAAATACGCCTTCAACTGCCCCATAAAAACGAGGGCCGGAAATCCGAGCATAAAACAAATATCGGGCCGTCTTGACGCCAGCAGCGCGGTCATCCCGAACAATAATATTGCCGCCACGACCATCGCGGGACTTAATATTGTAAATATATGCTCAAACATAAATCAGTTTTTCCGTGATATACCCAAAACCTTGGCTTGGGATGGATGCTCACTGCTTGAAAAATAGTTCACAGTCACGATAAGTTGTTCTCGCGGCATAACTCACACCTGATAACACGGCATTAATACCTTTGACCCCCACCTTCCTTTTACTTTTTTATTGCCGATAGTCATACTCTTTGAAGGTAAAAATTTCCTATGCTTGACAAAACGCAAAGCTTCACCCAAATCATCAAACCAGCTGCCGTCTCTCCAGAGACGTTCTTTCTCTTTCTTCAATTCAGCATAAACTTCCTTTGCCTGATCCCACCTGGGATAATAATACATGTTATCAAGAAAATAGTACCCTCGCCGGTTCCTGTCATACCAGTTATCTATAAGAAGATTTACATCTTCGTTCGGGTCATACTCTAAATCATACAACTCTTCGGATTTTGTCCACTTATTATATATATACTTATAATCACCTTTAATAACCGCAAGCTTTCTATTCCACTGACAATAGTATTGACTATCGCTGTGTACATATGTTTTTTTTTCGATAAAGCCGCTCAAAATACAATCAGCAAGTTGTATATTGCTTGTCGGAAATAGTATTTCCTTTTTATCGCCTATCCTCGGAGTTATCAGAGGAATTCTGATGGCTCCCTCATAAACATGAAAGCCATACACACATATCCCCTTTTGACCATTCATATGGCCATGGTCACTGGTTATATATATTCCGTCGTCATCAAACCTTTCTCTCGCAGCGCCCACCAGCTTGTCAAACAAATCTATATCCGCCCCATAACTCGTTCGCCCAAGTAAGCAATGCGGCAAATGAATCCAGATGAATGTATCTTCGCCGTCTTTTAGACATCCATCGATTATATCAGATACTTTTCTTAATACATTTTCTGCTGTTTCTTCGTCATCCAAAGATTTTTTGCCTTGGTTGAATTTGTGATTTGTAATGCTATAGTGAATATTGTCCATGCCGTGAAATATCGTCTTTTCCGAAAAGACCTTTGAATATCTCCATGCTAGTTCGGCATAATTTTTTGGTGATATTACATAAGTCTTATATCCTTTTTTATTAAGAACACCAAAGAGCGTTTCGCTTTCCTCGAATGGCTCCACCTCTGTGTATATTTTCCGGTTAAGCAAATGAGGAGGAAGCCCGGTAAACATACTGGTCAATGACATGGCTGTCGATGGTGCCGAAGCATAGTGCCGTCTGAAAATAGTTCCCTTTGCTCCAAGTTCATCAATATTTGGAGTTTTCCACGTTTTGCCAGAATAACAAGACAAGTAATCGGGCCTTAATATATCTTTTGATATTAGTATGATATCTTTCATAATCCAAAGTCCCTATCTGATGCCCTGCAGCATTTCACGCAGTCCGTCTTCGGTAAGCTTTCGTGGATTATTTTTTACTCTTTCGGGTTCAAATCCGTTTTTAATTATAATTTCCACAT
>CAYNKU010000038.1:0-4108 GCA_964397865.1 uncultured Pirellulales bacterium
GGTCTATGACGGCAAACACCACCCCGACGACTCCAAGGAAGTGGCTTTCACCGCCGCCGGCAAAGGCGCTTTCATCGACGCCGTCACCAAGGCAAAGCCCACGCTGCTCGAACCGATAGTAAATATGGAAATCACGATCCCCGCCGAAAATATGGGCGACATCGCCGGCGACATCGCATCAAAACGCGGTAGAGTTATGGGCCAGGAAATGCTCGCGGGAAATTTCGTCATCATAAAGGCCCAGGTACCTCTCGCCGAGATAACTCAATACAACAGCCAGTTAAAAAGTGTAACAGGCGGCCGCGGAAGCTATGCGATGTCACTGAGTCACTACGAACCCGTTCCCCCCAACATTCAGCAGCAGGTCGTAGCAGCCTACGCCAAGGCAAAAGAAACCGATTAGCCCGCGCAAAGAAAAAATAGATGCCGGTCCGTTATTCATCTACAATCTATATTTTTATAGAACATTTAATTGTTCTATTTTCTTATCCACATCAGATTTCGCTCAAAATCAAGAACTATTGTAGTATCTCGAAAATATTGCATACCTATCAACATCTCACTGTTTTTTACAAACAAAGGACAATCATTGGGCAAAATCGAAATTTTGGCATTTTTGATAATTCTATTTCCTATGCTAAGTTTTTGAATAATGCATTTTTTACCTGACAGTTTCCCATAAGCAGGAGAAAACAATGAAGTATCTTTTAGTTTTACGTTGTGGAATCTATCACTCATTTCTTCCCAGGCATTTTCGCTTATCATTAATCCTAATCCTGCACCAGTGTCAAGTCTTAGTTTTATGTTCTGCATATTAATCGGTATTTCTACTACTAAAAGTTCTGGATGTTTTTTTATTAGAAATGAATATTTATCCCACAGTTCTGGCATTTCCGGTTCAAACACTTTATTAGCTGAAAGCTCTGCCTCTTTTTTAACCCCATCAAAGAGAAGATACTTAAACTCGCTTAATATTGGCAATCCAATAACCATTTCCCTACCATGCGTAATAGCAAGCCCAAATATTTGGAGTTCGTCGTGTTCTTCCACATACCAGCCAGGAAATCCTGTGAACGTAGTATTGCCCACCTGCAATTCAGGAATATAGCAAAATCCATGATCAGATAAACTACTGTCATTATTCCCGAGAGGATAAATTGATAATTTGTTTTCCATGATGTGAATATCATTAACTATAATAGCCCCAGGTGATGCACCCGTATCTAAGATAATGGGGTATTTTTTGTTATTCTTCAGTTTACCTTCAACTACAATATGACGGCTTATAAAATGATGAAATCCGCAATATCTGACCCGGCATGGTTTCTCCTGCTTAATGTCAATGTCTGTTGACAATTCATAAAGTTTTTCTTCATTGTCTTCTTGAATAGCTTCTATCTTGTAAGGTTTATTGGGATCGTTGGGATCCATTAGTGGTATATCACGTCTATCGTCAACGCTTTTACCCTTGACCACTACAAAACGAACAGGACAGAGCGAACATCCTACAGTTAAGATTATTCCCAGAATTAAAAATAGAGCGAATAGTTTTTTCTGCATCACTGACTCCAATTAGAAATGCTGCTTGCTAAAAACTGGATATTTTTTGTAGCGTACATATTTATTCTTGACTTAAGTAAGCCTTGGCCAAAGGCACCATGTGCCGGTGACTGCTGCTATAGTACCAATAGCAGCACAATGCCAAGCAGGCACGCTCCGACAGCCACGCTCAATATCACTATTGCCGTCCGGTAGCGCGTGATTACTTCCTCTATATCCTGATCTGTCCCCTCCGAGACCAGGTCGCCGTTTTCGAGCTGTTCGAGCATGGAAACATCGAACCGCTTGCGGGCTCGCAGCGGAGGCTGCCCCTCGCTGATCGCTTCCAGGTCAATCAGCAGTTCCTCGACACTGCTGTAGCGGGCCTCTTTACGTTTGGCCATCATGATCTCAATAACTTCCGACACTCCCGCCGAAAGCGATGTATTGATATGATCCGGCGGAATCAGCCTTTCCTTCAGATGCTTCCGCATCACATCCGACGGATCATCAGCCATAAACGGAACTCTGCCCGTAACCATATGATAAAACGTCGCGCCAAGTCCGTAAATATCCGCTCTACCGTCGATATCGATCTCACCGCGTATCTGTTCGGGTGCGATATAATAAGGTGTCCCGTAAGCCTTGCCCGCCTCGGTCTCTGCCGTTTCGATATCCGTCGTCTCACGGGCAAGACCCATATCAGCGAGCTTGACAATTCCCGCGGTGTTTATCATTATATTCTTCGGCTTGACATCACGGTGGATCAGTCCGCACGCGTGCGCGTGTTTGAGCGCCCGGGCGACCTGGATTATGATATCCAGCGCCTCTTCTTCGGTAAAGATTTTGCCCGCCGCAATATCATCGTAAATAGTCTTGCCCTCGACATATTCCATCACGAAGTAATGATACCCGCCCGCTTCGCCCACGTCGAACGCCTGGACGATATTATTGTGGTTCAGCTTACCCGCCGCCTGACCTTCCTTATAGAACCGCTCCACATATTCGGGATTCTCGGTAAACCGTTTCGGCAGAACCTTGATCGCCACCGTACGGTTCAGGCTCAACTGCGTCGCCTTATAAACGATAGCCATCGCGCCGGCGCCGAGCTTGCCGAGTATCTTGTATCCAGGGATCTGGTGCGAAGCCGCCTTGGCTTCTTTAAGAGCGGTCTTTAACCGCACCGCCTGGGTCGTCGTCAAATAACCCAGGTCGATCATAAGGTCCTGCAGTGTTATCGGGTTGATGGCCCGCCGGCTTGTGAGTTCCTCGATTGATCGACGAAGCTCCGCGTCCGTACAAAGGCCGTACTCTACCGCCATCTTACCGAAGATGGTGTCATAATTTGTGTCGTTTGTTCCCAATGCTTTCTATACCAGTTTATTACCGGACTTAAACAGCTATGCTTACGCACAACCCGCTAATTATGTTTTATTAAAAAGTATTGTCAAAAGAAATCTACCACCGCCGCCATAAAAACACGCCGACACCCTTAAATCGGTCTTTTAATACCCCGAGTTTAGCGGTTTTCAGCCCCTTTACACCCATTGACGGCAGGGGTGGGTACTTTTGCATTGACGCCGCTCGCAAAACAGCTAAAATGGCGTTTTTTACAGCGCCAGGTCAGTATAACAGCCAAACTCTCAAGGAGGCAATAAGTGGCATACAATTGTGTTGTTTTAGTAAAACAGGTCCCCGATACCAAGCTGATTACAGGCCAGGCGATGAACGACGACGGCACCGTCAACCGCGCCGCTCTGCCGGCCATTTTCAATCCCGAGGACTTAAACGCCCTCGAAATGGCACTTCAGATAAAAGACAAATTCGGCGGCACCGTAACGGTCATCACGATGGGTCTGCCGGCCGCCGCCGAAATACTTCGCGATTCGCTTTATCGCGGCGCAGACGATGCTGTCCTGATTACCGATATCAGATGCGCCGCCAGCGACACCCTCGCCACAAGCTACATCCTAAGCTGCGCCGTCAAAAAACTCACCTACGATATAGTCCTCTGCGGCCGACAGGCCATCGACGGCGATACCGCCCAGGTCGGCCCCCAGCTCGCTGAAAAACTCGGAATAACCCAGATAACCTATACCGAAAAGCTCATCGAGCTAACGGACAACCAGATAACCGTTCGCCGAAATATCGGCAACGGCTTCCAGCAGGTCCGCGCCGCTCTGCCCGTACTTCTCACCGTCACCGCCGAGGCGAACGAACCGAGATTCGCCGCCGCGAAAAAAATTATGAAATACAAAAACAGCCGCACACCCATCGAGATCACCCAGCAGATCAAACAGCAAAACCCTGACGCCGACGAACAGACCGTCAAGGAACTCATCGAGCACAAACACCGAACCCTCGAAGAAAAACACCTGCTGATCAAACAATGGAACCTCGACTTCCTCAAAGCGGATCTGACCTGGTGCGGCCGAAACGGCTCACCAACAAAAGTTCACCGCATACAAAGTGTGGTCCTCGCCGCCAAGGAAAGTAAAGACATCCGGCCCACCAGCGACGGCATCGCCGATATGATTCACGAACTCATCAAGGATAAAACAATAGCTTA
>CAYNKU010000038.1:4208-6091 GCA_964397865.1 uncultured Pirellulales bacterium
GCGACGGCATCGCCGATATGATTCACGAACTCATCAAGGATAAAACAATAGCTTAGGACTAATTTAGACACGGATTGACACGGTTAATTAAAAGTGTTGTATATGGAAACGCTAAAACACAAAAAGTTATCTGAGAAAATAATCTCTGCGGCCTATGTTGTGCATAAATCGCTTGGGTATGGTTTCGTTGAAAAAGTGTACAGAAATGCCCTGGAGATTGAATTGCGTGAAAATGGAGTGAAATGCAATGCTGAAGTTCTGCTAAAAGTATTTTACCGCGAGCAGTTAGTAGGCAATTACTTTGCGGACATAATTGTTGACGGTAAAATCATTGTTGAGATAAAAGCCGTAAGTGACCTTTTGCCTGTTCATGAGGTACAATTGGTAAACTATCTGAAAGCAACAGGAATAAATGTGGGGCTATTGATAAACTTCGGGCAATCTGTCAAAATAAAACGCAGAATCTTCGGTTACGACGCCGGGGAGGACGATTAACGATAGCATTATTGGTAACAGCCAAAGAAACAGAAGACCCTTAAAAATTGGTCGAGAATAATGCAGAATAACATACAGTGTAAATCCGTGTTAATCGGTGTCAAAAAAAAACAGTGTAAATCCGTGTCTTACAACGACTAAAAATTACGAATATAGCGAGAAACTCAAAATGATAGGAGTGAACAGAAAAGGCGAAGTCTGGGTTTTTGCCGAGCAGCACGCCGGCAAACTCGAGGATACCCCCCTCGAACTTATGAGTAAGGCCCGCAGCCTCGCCGACAGCCTGAAAACAAAACTCTCAGCGGTCGTTTTAGGTGACGATGTAAAAGACCTCGCCGCAAAACTGATCCACTACGGCGCAGACAAGGTTTATCTTGCACAGCACCCGCTGCTCGAACATTATCAAACCAAAAGCTACGCGAAAGTGATCGTCGATCTTATACACAAGCACGCTCCGCAGATAGTCCTCTACGGTGCCACGGTAACCGGCCGCGACCTCGCCCCCCAGGTGGCAAGTGCCGCAAAAGCTGGCCTCACCGCCGACTGCACCGATCTGCAGATAGGAGACCACAAAATTGCCGCCACCGGCGAGATCCACAAAAACCTGATGTTCCAGATAAGACCCGCTTTCGGCGGAAATATCATCGCCACCATCATCAATTATGACCGATGGCCCCAGATGGCCACCGTACGCGAAGGCGTAATGCCGATGCCCGAACCCGACGTGACCCGTACCGGAGAGATCATCACCGAAAAACCGCAGCTCTCACAGACTGACCTGGCGATTGAAATTCTCTCTGAACACAAACAGCCCAAAAAGGTCAACTTAAAAGCCGCCAGGATAGTCGTCGCAGGCGGCGCAGGCGTCGGCAGCAAGGAAAACTTCAAACTCATCTGGGACCTCGCCAATTGCCTCGGAGCCGCGCCCGCCGCTACAAGGGCCGCCGTCGACCTCGGCTTCATCGACCACGATCACCAGGTGGGCCAGACCGGAACTACCGTCAGGCCATCTCTATACGTCGCCGTCGGTATCAGCGGAGCCATCCAGCACCAGGCGGGAATGTCACAGAGCCAGAAAATTATCGCTGTAAATAACGACCCCGACGCTCCGATATTCCAAATCGCGCATTACAAGGTGATCGGCGACCTCAACGTCGTCGTCCCTGAAATGATAAAGGCTGTAAAAGAAAAAACCGTAAACGAACAACCCGCAGAGGAAAATTAAAAAAATGGTAACACTTTAGCCGACTGTCACAGTTGTCTTGTCATTCCCGCGAAAGCGGGAATCCAGGATAAATAATATTCGCCGAAGGCGGATTCCTGTTTTTCTGAATTTGGCTAAAATGTTACAAAAAAGATGGAACTTAAATTATGGCAAATTTTTACAC
>CAYNKU010000038.1:6101-7935 GCA_964397865.1 uncultured Pirellulales bacterium
ACCTAAAGAGGAAAATTAAAACCTGGCCCAAAAACCCTGGAACGACCTTGAAAAAAACGGAACCAAAATTATGGCAAATTTCTACACCGATAACGATGACATTAAATTCCTGTTCAGGCACATAGACTTAGCCGCCTTGGCGAGGCTTATCGAGGAAGATTTCAAATTCGCCGACCAGTTCGATTACGCTCCCGCCGACGCCGCCGAAGCGATCAGTAATTACCACCAGGTCCTCGAGTCACTCGGCCAGTTAAGCGGCGATTTCATCGCCCCGCGCGCAGAAGACGTCGACCGCGAAGGTAACACCCTCAATCCCGACGGCTCGGTAACTTACGCCAAAGGGATCGCCGAATCACTCGACATGCTCGCAAAGGCCCAGGTGATGGGTTTTACACTGCCCCATCGTTTCGGCGGACTGAATTTCCCGAATCTTATCTACTCGATGGCGATAGAGATAGTCTCACGAGCCGACGCCTCACTGATGAACATCTTCGGCCTCCAGGGTATCGCCGAAACGATAAATGCCTTCGCCTCCGAGGATATCAAGCAAAAGTACCTGCACGATTTCTCCGCCGGCAAAGTCACCGGCGCAATGGTGCTTACCGAGCCCGATGCCGGCTCCGATCTGCAGGCGGTCAATCTCCGCGCCTTTCAGGATGACGACGGCAACTGGCTCCTCCACGGTGTCAAGCGTTTCATCACAAACGGCTGCGGTGAAGTCCTGCTCGTTATGGCCCGTAGCGAACCCGACAGAAGCGGCGGACTCGGACTTAGCCTCTTCGTCTGTGACAGGGGGCCTACCGTTCACATTCGCCGACTCGAAGACAAACTCGGAATACACGGCTCTCCAACCTGCGAAATATTTTTCGACAACACCCCCTGCGAACTCATCGGCGAAAGACAACGAGGCCTGGTCAAATATGTCATGAGCCTTATGAACGGCGCGCGTATCGGCATAGCCGCCCAGTCGCTCGGCATCGCCGAGGCAACCTTCCGCGTCGCCCGCGATTACGCCGCCAGCAGAAAGCAATTCGGTGTCGCCATCGAAAAACTCCCCGCCGTTCGCGATATGCTCATCGATATGAAGATCGCCATCGAAGCCGGCAGGACACTTCTTTACGAAACCTCCCGCGTCGTCGATCTGGAAATAGGCTGTGTAAAAACCCTCGAACTGCGTCCACCTGAAGACAAAAACGAGGCTAAAAAACTTAAAAACGATTCGCGAAAATACAAACGCCGCGCCGCAATGCTGACGCCAATGAGCAAATATTACTGCTCCGAAATGTGTAACACCGTCGCTTACGACGCCGTGCAAGTCCTTGGTGGCAGCGGGTTTATGCGCGATTACCCCTGCGAACGTCACGCCCGCGACGCGCGCATAACCACCATTTACGAAGGCACCAGCCAACTTCAGATAGTAGCGGCCGTCCGGGGCGTCTGCAGCGGCACCGCCGAAAAAATGCTCACCGAACTCGCCGACCGAAAATACAAACCCGATATGGCGGACCTGTTGGAAAAACTCAGCGAGGGAACAGAGCAATTAAAAGAATCGATCGCCTTTATAAAAGAAAACGGCAACGATTACATGGACCTTTACGGTAGGGCACTTGTCGATATCGCCATCGCCCTGATAAACGGCTACCTCCTATGCGACCAGGCCGCCTCCACCGTCGACATGCAGGTACCCGTCGCCGCCGACAACAGTACTGGCGAAAATGAAACTATCGCGATGACAGAGAGAAAGGCACTGCTCGCCCGCAGGTATATTATAAAAAATGCGCCGAAGATCACGGCCCTCGCCAAAGTGATTCGCACCGGCGATAAATCGACATTT
>CAYNKU010000038.1:8035-11139 GCA_964397865.1 uncultured Pirellulales bacterium
GCCTCGTCGATCAAAAGAACCACATATTCGAAGAGCTATCGGAAAAGGACGGCATAATAATAGACGGCGTACGCGATTTCCTCGAAATGCTCCGCCGGGCGAACGTACCGATGGCGATATGTTCCGGATCTTTGAGATCAGAAATAGAAACCATATTAAAAAAAGCCTCTCTGCTCGATTATTTCCAGACCATCGTATCCGCCCAGGATATCAAAAAAGGCAAACCCGACCCCGAAGGCTTCCTGCTGGCCCTCAAGCAACTCAACGACCGCTCCGACGAGCAGATTCCCCCCAACCGATGCGTTGTCATAGAAGACTCCCACTGGGGCCTCGAAGCCGCCCTCGCGGCGAATATGCCCACCATCGCCGTAACCAACTCTTACGACGCCGACCAGTTAACCGCCGCCGATATAGTAGTAACCCGCCTCGACAACCTCACCATCGAAGACCTGAACAAACTTTGCGATTAAAAACCCAAAAAGCCCCGGCAGGGGGGTATAGACGTGGGATAACAAGGACAGGAAAATATTATTTCAACTGCAGTACCCCGGGCCCGACAACATTCGCCTTTACTTTATTAGTTTCCAGATCCAATTCGATCTGATCGACCAAAACCCCGTTCAGTTGGCAGGGCCTGCTGCTGTCGCCGCTAACTTTAACTATCGATGTCGCGACGTTATAAAAAAGTTCGCTGCCGATAAATTCCTTGTCCTCATCCTTGTAAATAATTCCATCTGTCGCCACAAGAGCCGAAAGCTCATCCTCGCCGACGGTGGTCTCTTCGAACAGCGCCTCCACGCGCCCGGCTGTTACCGTAACCGTCGGCCCTTCTTCCACGGGTATGTAATTGACAAGCATCGACTGCTCACCGGACTCAGCTATAATTTTCTTCGCGTCGAGAAAATACTGTAGCGTATCGAAATTCTCGACCATCGCGTAACATCTTCGTTTCAGACTAAAGCCCGTCTTCGGCGCATCCTCGGGTTCGGTTATATTGGAATTGTCGACTTTTATTACCCCCGGCCCGAAAGCCGCCACCATCTGAAGCAGCGAATCATACTCGAATCTGCCGCACCGAAGCTCATAACCGCTGAGCATTTTCTCACCGGCGCTCTTTATCGTCGCGAGCCTTACGTCGCCGCCGCGAGCGGTAACATGTTTTATACCGACCGCCGACTCCGGCGCAAACTTATCGTCATCGTCGAACAGGTTGATTATAAGAAGCGGCCCCGAGAGGGTTCGCTTGATATCAACACCGGCATCGAACTGCGTCATCGTGCAAACACTCTCGCCCTCGAAGGTCACCTGGTTATTCGACCCCGGCAGAAATTCAGCCTTTTTATTCGCCGTTATTTTCACCGGCGGCGCCGACATCTCACTCTGCACCTGCGCCGAATAGTCCGGATAGAACGCAAGTTCCACAGGCCCTTTCGCGTACAGCCGTTCGATCGCCGTGATATTCTCACCGCCGCGATCCCGCCTCGCCGAAGCGAGCTTTACAGTGATATCCGGCGACCGGAAAGTATACTTTTGCGGCTCATCCTCATCGTCACTGAACAGAATACAAAAACAGTCGCCAAGGAAGTTCGCCTCGTTCGTAACCGGCAGAAACTGAGCTTTTTCCTGCGCCGTTATCGTAAGCGGCTTCATACTTTTTTTACTCTCACCCGCATCCGGGACCTCTCGATGGAACGAAAGTGTCACAGGCCCCGAAGCCGTCAAACAATCGATATCTCCGAACAAAATCCCGGATTCGTTATTCTCATCCGGCGATAGATCCGCGGTTATCTTTGACGCCGACAGCGTATACGTCGAATCGCCATCCGACCCCCTTCGCGGCGCCACACAAAGGCACTCACCTTCGAAAACCACCTGTCTCGATCCGGGCAAAAACCTGGCCTCTTTATTGCTTTTTATCGTCACCGCCGACCTGCCCCCACCTTCCGGCTGGTTTGGCTCGGCTTCGGTATAGAATGTAAATTCCGTCTTACCGCCTGCGACGATACTATCGCTGACGAGATCATAATCGATTCGCTCGGTGATACACGTCGTTCTGCCGGCGGCTTTATCCGTTATCGCCCGCACGTCCTTCTCACCTGATGGTTGTTCCTCGAATACAAAATCCGTATCTGTCGGAAGAACCAGTATCCCATCATCACAGGTAACGGTAATTTCATCGGACATTTGTCCCGGCGCCGCTTGCCCGGCATCCTCCGCAGCAGAAGTGTCGTTTTCCTCGACGCCATCCCGCCTGCCCGCCGCGCCGCCGGCGTCCGAATTCTGTTGCGACATTATGTTATTGATTACAACACTATCCGCAAATATCAACTGCTCCGGACTGTCGATGACAACGTTTTTATTAAATATACACCGGTACTGATAACCGTCCGCCTCGACTTCGCCAGGGGGGCTCCCCGCAGGCTGCTCCGCCTCCTCCGACAACGCAACCGCTCCGCCGCCGCTGTCAGCCGAAGAAACAGCTTCTTCGCGTGACTGCGTTTTTATCATCAGCCCCTCGAGCTCGACTATCCTCAGAAATTCAAGCTTATCAAGTTCTTGATTATAGATAAGCTCGAAACCACTGCCCCACATTGTCGCATTACGAGAAACAAATTTAACCGAACCATCTGATGAAAGCAGCGATCTCTCGCTAACGAAAATTACATCGTCAAGATAAAACACACCTTCGTTCAATCGGCCCTCTTCTTCCGGAATGATCCTTATGGCGACGTTCCCCGTAAGCGCCGCGTCTTTCGGACTGGGTTTTTTCAGACCCGGCTCCAGCAAGACATGACCTCTATCACCGGTAATCCTGCAGGTAAACCCCGGCCGGAATATATTCATAAAAGGCTTTTCGATCTCCCACGAACTGCCCGTATCGTGCAGCAGTTTAGAGAACCCGAACTCCCGGCTTACACTGCCGTCCTCGTTAAAGTCCATATACCGCGCAACTTCCACAGCCGCTACACCGACATCGCCGATCGTACCGATCTCCTTTTCGAACTCCCCCGAATCCACCGGCACATCGGCCGGGCCGGGAACTTCGATCGGCGCCCGCCGGCTCAAACCAAGGTAAATCGCATAAAATCCCACCACCACCGACA
>CAYNKU010000038.1:11239-12840 GCA_964397865.1 uncultured Pirellulales bacterium
TCCTGCCACTTACCGGTATTTTTCAGGATATACTCTATCACTTCCCGCACCGCTCCGCTGCCGCCGGCCTCACTGGTAACATAATCAGCCGCTTTCTTTACCTCATCGACCGCGTTGGCAACCGCGATACCGAATCCAACATACCTTATCACCGGCAGATCAGGCAGATCATCGCCGATATACGCCGTCTCTTCTTTCAGAATTCCCTGCTCATCGAGAAGTTTCTCCACCGCCGGCAGCTTATCGTGACAGTTCTCCAGCACGCAATCTATTTCAAGCTGTTCAGCCCGTAATTGCGTCGGTGCCGAAACTCTGCCGCTCAAAATAGCGACCTTCAGTCCCGCCCTCCGCCACATCCTTATCCCGTGACCGTCAAGCGAGTTGAAGACTTTGCTTTCACTGCCGTCGCCGTTGATAATTATCGACCCGTCAGTCAAAACACCGTCGACATCCAGAACCAGCATCTTGATTTTTTCCAAAGATGGTTTTGCACTTTTTGTCATTTATGGAAATCCCGTTTAGATAGTTCCGCGAACTTTTGTCGCCGTACCCCGATGGTCTCAGCCGACAACTTTTATGGTTAATATATCCTGTACGTCGATCAAGCCCACCGGCCTGCCGCTGTCATCGATCACAGGCAGTTCGTCGATCCTGTGCTTGTGGAAAATAGCCGTCGCTTCGGCCGCCAGCGCATCTATTCGTATCTTCTTGCAGTCGGCGGTCATAACATCGCCCGCTTTCAGCTCCAGAGAAGCCCGACCGGTCCTTGTTATCAGTCTTCGCAGATCAGCATCTGTTATAACCCCTGCAAGAATACCCTTTTCGTCCACAACCATCACCGCCCCGTGTCGCTTGACATTCCTGGTCTTATCGAGAACCTCCGTTACAGTATCCCCCGTCTGGGCGATCGGCAGTTTCTCACCCTTCGTGAACATCATCGATTGCCCCACCGTCATAAGCTTCGCACCCAAACTGCCGCCCGGATGAAACCGCACATAATCCTCGATACTGAAATTACGCGCCTTCATCACCGTAAACGCCAGCGCATCACCCAGAGCCAGCATACACGTCGTCGAAACGCTCGGTGCGATACCAAGCGGACACGCCTCCGACATCTTACCCATACACAGCACCACATCGCTGTATTTACCCAGCGATGAATCGCCGTCCCCGGTTATGGCGATGAGTTTGATTTCGAGCTGCTTAACGAGGTTTATCAGCCGAACCACCTCGTCGGTCTCCCCGCCATAACTCAGCACCAGTACGAGATCGTTTTTGCGAAGCCTGCCCAGATCGCCGTGCACCGCCTCGGCCGGATGAAGAAAATGACTCGGCGTCCCAACCGACGCCAGCGTCGCGCTTATCTTTTGCCCTATGATCCCCGCCTTGCCGATGCCGCTGACAACCACCGAACCCGTGCACTCATAGATCATCTCAGCGGCCTTCGCAAACGAGTCATCGACAATATCAACGATCGTATCTATCGCTTCGGCTTCACTGCGGATCACCCTCCGTGCGTAATCGAGATCTAATTTCACTTTGCTCTGACTCCTCAATTAGCCGCCGAAATTTTCCTTAGAGCCTGTAACAAAACTTAATAT
>CAYNKU010000039.1:0-3899 GCA_964397865.1 uncultured Pirellulales bacterium
TTCGGCTCATAAGCGGCATTCCAGTCAGCCAATTGCTTATCCGTCAACCCTTTAGGAGTAGTAAATTTCAAATCCCGATCGCTTAGAGTCTCTTCAATCGTCATCTCCTGCTCGCGAGCCGCCGCGCTTCTTGTACTGTAATCATCGAACAATGTATCCGGTGCCGGAATTTCGACATCGTCATACAGATTCAAATATTTCGGCCCCGGCAGCCATTCCCGGTGCGGAGCCTTATGATGGAACATAAGGCAGAATGGTTTTTCGCTGCCCCGGTTCTTCAGCCACTTCAAGGCAAAATCCGTAATAATATCTGTTACATATCCTTCATACTTTTTCCGCTCACCCATCTCGATTAAGTCAGGATTGTAATATCTCCCCTGCCCCGGCAATACATTCCAGTAATCAAACCCCGTAGGCTGAGCCTTCAAATGCCACTTACCTATCATCGCCGTCTGGTAACCAGCCTTTTGAAGCAGCTTCGGAAAAGTCTGCTGAGTATTATCAAACCTTTCAACATTGTCTATAACGCCGTTCAAATGACTGAATTTACCCGTTTGGATCACAGCCCGGCTCGGCGCACAGATACTGTTCGTACAAAAACAGTTCTTAAAAAGCATACCCTCGTTCGCGATGCGGTCGATATTGGGCGTCTTGTTTATCACGCTGCCGTAAGCACTTATCGCATTTGAATCATGGTCGTCGCTCATTATAAAAAGTATATTAGGGCGCTGTTTTTTCGTCCCCAATCCCTCGAAAACCCTTGCGCAGCCGCCAAATGTCGCTGACACAGCACCCAAACCCAGCATCTTCACGAAATCACGTCTATCCATTATCATTCTCCTTGAAAAATATTTTATCTCTTCAGCCGATAACGCTCGGGCATATCTTCCCTGTTAAGATGAGCCTCTAAAAACTTCTGCGTAAGTTCGTCACTATCGCCGTACTTTTCCCGAAGCCTCGCAAGCTCTGCCTTTAATTCCCGCACAATTCCCGCATAAGCCGGATTCCCGTAAACATTATTGATCTCCCTCGGATCCTTCTGCAAATCATACAATTCCCAGGCGTCGATATCATAATAAAAATGTATCAATTTGAACCGCTTAGTCCGCACCCCGTAATGACGCTTGACCATATGCACCCACGGATACTCATAGAAGTGATAATATATACTCTTACGCCAGTTTTTGGGAGCTTTTCCACCCAGTATCTTCTTAAAACTCTCCCCCTGAACGCCGCCCGGTATATCCACTCCCGCAAAATCCAGAAAAGTCGGGCAAAAGTCAAGATTCATTACCATATCGAAACTAACCGAATTGGCCTCAACCTCTCTCGGATACCGGATCAAAAGGGGCATCCGAAGTGACTGCTCATACATGAACCGCTTGTCATACCAGCCGTGGTCACCAAGATAAAAACCCTGATCGGATGTATAAACAACGATCGTATTTTCACTAAGCCCCGCCTGGTCAAGATAGTCCAGCATCTTTCCGACATTATCGTCTATCGAAGCGACACAACGAAGATAATCCTTCATATACCGCTGATATTTCCATCGCACAAGCTCCCTGCCCTTCAAATCAGCTTCTTTAAAAGCCTCATTCTTTGCTTCGTAAGCCGCGTTCCATTTGGCTAATTGCTCGGCATTGAGATTCTTCGGAGCCGTAAACTTAAACGCATGCTCCGGATTATGGATACCTGTTTCAATACTCATCTGCTGCTCTCTCGCCGCCGCGCTTCTCGTGCTGTAATCATCGAAAAGCGTATCGGGCTCGGGTATCTCGACGTCGTCATACATATCAAGATGCTCCGGCCCCGGCTCCCACCATCCGTGCGTAGCCTTATGATGACACAATAAACAAAACGGCTTGTTCTTATCCCGTTTCCTTAGCCACTCAAGCGAAAAATCCGTAACAATATCGGTAGCATAACCCTCATGTCTTTTCCGCTCACCCACCTCGATCATCAAAGGGTTATAATAATCCCCCTGGCCTGGAAAAATATTCCAGTAATCGAACCCCGCCGGCTCGCTCCGCAAGTGCCATTTGCCGACAACCGCAGTCTGATATCCCGCCTGCTGCAACAGCTTCGGGAAAGTATCCTGCCCCGAGTCGAACCACGCCGAATTATCCACCACACCGTTAATATGACTGTACTTACCCGTAAGGATCACCGCCCGGCTCGGCTCACAAATACTGTTCGTGCAAAAACAATTCCTGAAAAGCATCCCCTCGTCCGCAAGCCGGTCAATATTGGGCGTCCTGTTAATACCCCTGCCGTAAGCACTGATCGCGCCGGTGTCATGATCGTCAGCCATTATAAAAATTATATTGGGCCTATCCGTTCTCTTCGCCCCCAAACGCTCGAAGACGCTGGAACAACCGCCCAACGCCGCCGACGCCACACCCAAACCTGCCATCTTCACAAAATCACGTCGATTCATGTAGAATTCTCTTTTTTGCTTAATCTCATATTTCTTTTAGCGATTATCATACAGGATTTTGCCGGATAGTGGAATTTTTTTCAAAAAAGTCGCTTTCACCCCAAAGCTCGAAAAAACAAAAACCCGCACAAAAAATAATTTGAAAAATTCCCGATAACTGTTATTATTTAAGAAAGTGAAATCCTGCCGCGCCGTACGATAACTATCAATCTGTATATAAACGTAACCTGTGTCTTTTCTAAAGCGCATTCGAAGGATTTTTTTATGCCCGAAACAGCACACGGACTCTTAAAAAAAGATAAAAAAGGTTCATTCACCCTGCGAGACCCGAAGCGATCCTTCAGGCGGGGCCCGCGCGATGTAATCGTGCCGCTCACGCTCATCCGCAAATACAAACTCTCCGAAGGCGCCGCCGTAACAGGCCCCGTGCGAAAAGGACGATGGGCGATAGAGCTGACAAAAGTAGATTCCGTTTGCGGCCTTGACCCTGCCGATTTTCAAAAACGAAAACCATACGCCGAACTAACCGCAATCAGCCCGTCCGAACGATTCAATCTCGCCGCCTGCGGCGAAAAGTCAATGCGAATGATCGACCTTATCGCGCCCATCGGCAAAGGCACAAGAGGCCTGATCGTATCACCGCCCAAAGCCGGTAAAACCGTTATGCTAAAGCAGATCGCCAATGCCATATCCGCCGCGGACTCCGACACACGGATAATCGTCCTGCTCATAGACGAAAGACCCGAAGAAGTTACTTACTTTCGCCGCTCCGTCAAGGCCGAGGTCTTCGCCAGCACTATCGACCAGAGCGTCACCGAACACGTCGAACTCGCCGAACTCATCCTCGCCAATATCCGCCTCGACCTCGAATGCGGCCGTGACGTAGTAGTTCTCGTCGACAGCCTCACCCGACTGGGCCGCTCATTTAACAGCAACGGCCGCGGCACAAACCGAACTATGTCAGGCGGCTTAAGCGCCGGAGCCCTCGAAATCCCACGGCGATTCTTCGGACTCGCCCGAAACATCGAAAATGGCGGCTCGATTACAATCATCGCCACCATCCTCGTCGATACCGGCTCACGAATGGACCAGCTTATCTTCGAGGAGTTCAAGGGCACAGGCAACAGCGAAATCATCCTCGACCGCTCACTTGCCGAGGCCCGCATCTTCCCCGCCATCGACCTGCCCGCAAGCGGCACAAGAAAAGAAGAGCATCTCTACTCCCCCGACCAGAGTCGCAAGATTGCGATGATGCGTAGGGTCTTATCCTCCTACAAACCCAAAGAAGTAATCGAATCGATGTCGAAAATGCTCGACCAATACCCCACCAACGAAGATTTCCTCAAAAGCCTCTCCGCCGGCACTTAAGCAGTAAAAACCAATGAACCAAAAAGCCGCCGAAAAAAATTCGATCTCGAACCCCCGCCCCAAAGCCCTGTATATCCACATCCCTTTCTGT
>CAYNKU010000039.1:3909-12776 GCA_964397865.1 uncultured Pirellulales bacterium
GATGGCGAACGCCTTGTTCCCGAGGATCGAGCTTGCGCCCTCACCGGCATCGAAACCGTCTACATAGGAGGAGGAAGCCCGACCGTCCTGCCCCTCGATCAGCTCCTCCGGCTCACTGAAGAAATCACCGACTCCTGCGGCGATATCACCGAGTTCACCGTCGAGGCCAATCCGGGTCAGGTCGATGCGAATATGCTCACCAGCCTCCGCCGCGCCGGAGCGAACCGCCTCTCCATCGGCGCACAGTCCTTCAACCAGGATGAACTTGACTTTCTCGGCCGTTTACATTCAGTCGATGACATAAAAACCGCTATCCTGCTCGCCAGAAACTCCGGCTTCGATAATATAAATCTCGACCTGATCTTCGCGATTCCCGGCTCAACCCCGGAATCCTTCGAGCAAAGCATCCGAAGTGCCATCGACTTCAACCCCGCCCATATCTCCGCGTATGCACTGACCTACGAACCCGGCACTCTTTTATACCTGCTCCGCAAAGCCGGCAAAATTTACCCCGTCAGCGAACAAACCGACCGCGAAATGTACGAACTGGCAATTGAAATGCTCTCGGAAGCGGGACTCAAGCAGTACGAGATATCGAATTTCGCCCGCCCGGACTTCCCCTGCCAACACAACCTCACCTACTGGGCGAACGACTCTTACATCGGCATAGGCCCCGCCGCGACCTCATACATAAACCGCGTCCGATCTACCAGCGTCGCCGACATAAAAAAATTCACCGAGGCAATTGAAGCCGGCCGGCCCGTTGCCGCCGAAACCGAAACCCTCCCGCCGGTAGAATTCGCCTGCGAAACCGCCGTCCTTAACCTCCGAAGAACCGCCGGAATCGACCTCGCTCAATTCGAATTGCAAACAGGCTTCGACCCACTCGAACTTTTCGCCGAAGCCATCGAATCCAACATCAACGCCCAAATGCTCGAAATCTCCGCCGGCAGGCTCTTTCTTACCCGCCAGGCCCTGCCAATCGCGGATTCTATACTCTGCGATTTCGCGGCTATATAGAGCAATTTAAATTTGCCTGTTCCATTTTATGGCTGTCACAGCTAATGGCCTGTTGTCTTTAACCATAAATATTGGTACAATCACTATTTTAATGCGATAACGTTTCGTAATCTATATAGGACTCGTTATTGGTAATAAAACGCCGGTTTTTCAAGATTATGAAGCAGATTTAAAAAACGGAAGTATAAATGGCAGCCGATCATATAAGAAATTTTTCTATAATCGCGCATATCGACCACGGCAAAAGTACGCTCGCCGACAGGATACTCGAACTAACCGGCGCAATAACGCAGCGCCAGGCCCGCGAACAGCTCCTCGACGATATGGAACTCGAACGCGAACGCGGCATTACAATCAAAGCCTCCGCCGTTACCCTCGACTACGAACATGCCGGCAAAAAATACATGCTCAATCTCATCGACACCCCCGGCCACGTCGATTTCCATTACGAGGTCTCCCGCGCACTCACAGCCTGCGAAGGCGCGCTGCTCGTCGTCGATGCCAGCCAGGGCGTCGAGGCCCAGACCGTCGCCAACGCATATATGGCCATCGACGCCGGTGCCGAACTCATCGGCGTCATAAATAAGGTCGACCTGCCCGCCGCACAGCCCGACGTCGTCGCCGAAGAAATCGAACACATCATCGGCATAAAGAAAAACGAGTGTTTCCACATCAGCGCAAAAACAGGCCGGGGCGTCCCCGAACTGCTCGAAGCCGTAGTAACACTTCTTCCATCCCCGAAAGACCGAAGCAGCGAACCCGCCGCCGCGCTGATCTTCGACAGCCTTTGCGACGAATATCGCGGCGTCATCTGCTACGTACGACTCTTCGCCGGAAGCCTCAAAGTAAAACAAAAAGTCCGGCTCATGGGCACCGGCCTCAGCTACACAATATCCGAACTCGGAAAGTTCACCCCAACTATGACCCCCGTCAGCGAACTCTCCGCCGGCGATGTTGGCTACGTCATCGCCAACATACGCAAGCTCGCCGATGTCACCGTCGGCGATACGATCACCGATGAGGCTCATCCCGCCGGCGAACCTCTGCCCGGTTACGTACCGCCGATGCAGATGGTGTTCTCGGATTTCTATCCCGGCAATAATACCGACTACCCCAGACTCCGCGCCGCCTTCGACAAACTCGCGCTAAACGACGCCAGCTTTTCCTTCATCCCCCAGAATTCACCTGCCCTCGGCTTTGGCTTTAGATGCGGCTTCCTCGGCCTTTTGCATATGGAGATCATCCAGGAAAGGCTCGAACGCGAAAACGATATCGACGTCGTCCAGACCGCCCCGACCGTCAGCTACGAAGTGCTCACCACCGACGGCAACGTCAAAAGAGTCGATTCTCCAAGCGAACTGCCCGATGTCACCAAAATAGAAGAATTGCGCGAACCCTTCGTCAAACTCGAAATCATAACCTCCACCGACTCGATAGGCGGCATCATGAAACTCGCCGAAGAACGCCGATGCAAACTGCGAAAAACCGACTACCTAAGCCAGAATCGCGTCATGCTCGAATACAAAGCCCCCCTCGCCGAAATAGTATACGATTTCTATGACCTCTTAAAAGGTATAAGCCACGGCTACGCGACAATGGACTATGATTTCCTCGGCTTCGAAAAGAGCAACCTCGTCAAAATAGACATCCTCGTCAACAAGGTCCCCGTCGATGCCCTGAGCCTGATCGTACACCGCGCCAACGCCGAGCACCGCGGACGCAGGCTGATAATAAAATTAAGAAGAGCCATCCCGCGACACCAGTTCGAGATACCCCTGCAGGTCGCCGTGGGCGGTAAAATAATCGCAAGGGAAAACATAAAAGCTTACCGCAAAGATGTCACCGCCAAACTCTACGGCGGCGATGTCACCAGGAAAATGAAGGTGCTTAAAAAGCAAAAACTGGGCAAAAAACGAATGAAAAACGTCGGCGCCGTCCAGATACCACAGGAAGCATTTATGAGCATACTCGACACCTCCGACTAACCCGAGCCGAAACAAAAACAAGCTTTTAATAAATAAAAAAATCTTATGGCACTGCCGACAGTCGCAATTATTGGTCGCCCCAACGTGGGCAAAAGCAGCCTGTTGAACGCCCTCTCAGGCCGGATGATAAGTATCGTCGAACCGACAGCGGGCGTCACAAGGGACCGCGTAAGTACTATCATCGAAAAAAACGACTGCTTCTTCGAACTTATCGATACAGGCGGCTACGGCATAGTCGATTCCGACCAACTCAGCTCCCATATCGAACGGCAAATACAAAAAGCCATCGAATCCGCCGATCTGGTCGTCTTTATGGTCGATATCCGCCAGGGCCTCACCCCGCTGGACAAAAAAATAGCCTCGCTTTTGCGCAAAGAAAATCTCAACGTCATAGGAGTCGCCAACAAGGCCGATTCCGCCAAAATGTTCCCGGCCGCCGGCGAGTTCTCCAGGCTCGGTTTCGGCGAGTTTCTCTGCATCTCGGCCGTCAACAACCTCAATAAATCGGTACTGCTCGACAGGATCATCCAGGAAATCAGCCACCTCGATTCGGCTCAACCCTGTGAACCGGTTATGAAAATCGCCGTCATCGGCAAGCGAAACGCCGGCAAAAGCACCATCATTAACGCGATGGTCGGCTCGGAAAGAGTCATCGTCAGTGAAATTCCCGGCACCACCCGAGACGCCGTCGATGTCAGGCTCGAAAAAGACGGCAAAATCATACTCCTTATAGATACCGCCGGCGTAAGAAAAAAACGCAGTATGGAAAACAGCATCGAATTCTACAGCTACGTCCGGGCAACCCGCTCCATCAGCCGCGCCGATGTCGTGCTTTTCCTGATCGATTCGACCGTCCCCGTCTCGCAGGTCGACAAAAAGCTCGCCCGGTTCATCGCCGAACAATACAAAGCCTGCATCCTGGTCATAAACAAATGGGACCTCGCAAAAGACAAAGCCGAAACCGGCGACTACGAAGATTACCTCACACAATCCCTGCCGGGCCTTAAAGCTTCGCCTCTCGCCTTCACCACCGCCACCGAAGCCAAAAACGTCCAGAGCGTACTCGACCTCGCCGCCGCTTTATTCAAACAGGCCATAACCCGCATCCCCACCACCAAATTGAACAAAGCATTCGACGCCATCAGAGCCGAACGTGTCGGCGCAACAAAAAAACGAGGAATCTCGATACCGAAAATTTACTACGCCACACAAATTTCCGTAAATCCGATTACAATACTTATGTTTGTCAATAATCCCGAACTCTTTGAGGATAGTTACAGAAGATTTATCGTCGGCCGCCTGCAGTCAATGCTGCCTATCGGCGAAGTGCCCCTAAGACTGCTGGCCAAACCCCACAGAAAACAAAGGAGCAAAAAGTAAAATGGATACTCTATTACTTATGGTCATTTGTGCCGCGGCCTTTCTGGTCGCTTACCACACTTACGGCCGGTTCCTTGCGAAAAAGATATTCCGGCTAAACAACGACTCTCCCGTACCCTCCAAAGAACTCGCCGACGGACTCGACTACGTCCCCACAAAAAAAGCGATAGTCTTCGGCCACCACTACACCTCCATCGCCGGTACTGGCCCCATCGTCGGCCCGGCCATAGGAATCATCTGGGGCTGGGTCCCCGCCGTACTCTGGGTTGTCTTCGGAAGCATCTTTATGGGCGCCGTCCACGATTTCGGATCACTGGTCATCTCGACAAGAAACCAGGGCAAAAGCATCTCCGAAGTCGCCGCCAGGTATATCAACAGCCGCGTAAGGTTCATATTCTTTGCCATTGTGTTCTTGTGCCTGCTGCTGGTGATCGCGGTATTCGGCGTCGTCATAGCCGCCGTATTCACCCGCTTCCCGACCGCCGTTATCCCCGTCTGGCTCCAGATACCAATAGCGATGGCCCTGGGTTTTGCGGTATATAAAAAATCAGCGAGCATACCCCTGGCAACCACCGCCGCCGTAACGGCTATGTACCTGTGCATCGCCATCGGCAGCCAATTGCCCGTTACCCTCACAACGTTTCTGAATATCCCGCCGACCGGCTGGTGGGTGATAATCCTGCTCATCTACGCCTGGGTCGCCTCCACACTGCCCGTCACTATGCTCTTACAGCCAAGAGACTACATCAACGCCTGGCAACTCTTCATCGCGATGACGCTTCTCATTGCCGGAGTCGTCGTCGCTTCACTCGCCGGCAACCTCCCACTGGTCGCACCCGCTTTCAATAATTCACTCCCGCCCAACACACCGCCGATCTGGCCCTTTATGTTCGTCATAATCGCCTGCGGCGCCATCAGCGGGTTCCACAGCCTCGTCGCAAGCGGAACAAGCCCAAAGCAGGTCGCCAAGGAATCTGACTGCCTCTTTGTCGGTTACGGCTCGATGCTGCTCGAAGGAGCTCTGGCGATCCTCGTTATCATCTGCGTCGCCGCCGGCATCGCAATGGCACTGAAACTCCCCGACGGCTCACTCCTGACAGGCCAAGCCGCCTGGCTACATCACTACAGCTCATGGATTGGCGCAAAAGGTCTCTCCGACAAGATCGCCCCCGTCGTCATAGGTGCCGCAAATATGACCGCCTCCATCGGCCTGCCCGAAGCCCTCGGCACAACCCTCATGGGCGTATTTATCGCCTCCTTCGCCGGAACTACTCTCGATACCGCTACCCGACTCCAGCGATACGTAATAAGCGAACTCGCCTCCGATCTGAAAATCCCATACCTGACAAACCGGTGGTGGGCTACCACTTTCGCCGTCGCTACCGCCGCGGCGTTGGCATTCGCCGCCGGCGCCAACGGAACCGGGGCAATGAAACTCTGGCCGCTCTTCGGCTGCGCAAATCAACTCCTCGCGGCCCTTGCGCTGCTGGTAATAACAATTTACCTGAAAAGAAAAGGCGGCTTGAAATTCATCCTCACCGCCATACCGTGCCTGATTATGCTGACAATTACAACCTGGGCTATGATAAAAAACCAGATGCTCTTCCTCGACCAGAAAAACTACCTGCTCATCACCATCGGAACCGGCATATTTGTCCTTGCGGTATGGATGACCGTCGAGACGATAATAACTTTTTTCAATATCAGGTCTAAAACCCAAGACCCCTAAGGCTCTTCAGCCGGTTCAAGAGCTATGAGTTTGAATCTCGCTTCTACAGGCTGCTGATTTTGGCTAAGCCTGATCTCGTCCCGGCGAACAAATTCTTCGGGAAAATTATAAACGATCTCCCGACGGATCTCTTCCGTCGAAGCCGCGTCAGCATCATCTATTTCCAGCCGCACCTGATAAGGCTGATTCTCGAAAGCGCGCTTAGCCTCCGCGGTGGCCCTGATAGCGATAGGACCTATCACCTGGTCGAGATTACTTACCTGTACCTCGTATCCCTGCAGAACCGAGCTCGTTGAAAACTTCATAGTAACCATCGTTATCGTGTAGTCACTCAACCTGTCTTCCTGGCCGCTGGTGGTGATCTTTACCGGCAACGGGGCCTCTCTCCTCTCGTCGCCGAGTTCGATAAATGGAATTTTTATTACCGAAGCCCTCGCCTGGCTCTCTTCCAGCGGACTCAAAACCGCTTCCGCCACGAGCTTTTCACCGTCCCAGTCCTGCGGCACGAACATCTCCACCTGCGCCGGCACTATCGCCTTGGTCTTTATCTCGTTGCCGTTCTCATCAAAACATTTCACCGTCAGCGATTTTTTCACAAGCTCTACCACATTGACCGTAACCATCGCAGGCTCACACAATTCGACCGTAAGACCATAATGCCGCACCTGCTCGTTTTGCCTGACCATATCCGCGACATCGATATTGAAAGTATCCTCATCCGCCTGCGTTATCGCCTGCTGCGGGTCCAGGATAAACTCGAACACCGCCGAGTCCTCCTTCATTTTCCTGCCAAATTCTGCTATCCTCGATACCGAACCTTTGAGCACAACGTTATCGATCAAAACCGACGAATTCTCATCGAAACTCACCCAGAGATTAGAGCCGCTGCTTTGTGCTATTGTCACAGCCGCATTCGACAACGTCAGCGTCTCATCTTCCGCCAGGTCCGCCCACACCCATATCAAACACGTCAGGAAAATTGTTACCAGAACCTTGCCGTAATTTACCTTTTTTGCCATCAGTCAGTCCCCCCAACGCTCTTGCTATCGGCACTTTTCACGGGATATTTGCGCAAACGACTGACGCCCGAAACCGACTGTTCGATCGCGCTGGTCAACTCTTCGCGCAGTTGTGATTTACTTATATTGCGCATCAATTTACCGCTTTGGGCGATCGAGATCGCCCCGGTCTCTTCGCTTACCACTATAACGGTTGCGTCGGAACCTTCCGTAATACCTATAGCCGCACGGTGCCTCGAACCCAACTCGAACCCGTCCATACTGCCGGCCTCGGCCAGGGGCAGTTGGACTTTCGCCGCCACCACACGATCATTACGTATTATCACCGCCATATCGTGAAGGGCCGTACTTGGCTGAAAGATCGTCTTAAGCAGTTCCGCGGTGATCTTCGCGTCGAGTTGAACCCCCGTCTCCGTGAATTCGCCCAGAGCCACGCGCCTTTCGATTACAATGATCGCACCCGTCCGAACCGCCGATAGTTCCGTCACCGCCGTTATGATCGCCTCTATTGTTTTCGAGAGCCTCCGCGGCGTCCCCGCCATAAACCGCGGCTGACCTATCCGTATCAAGGCCCGCCGGATCTCGGGCTGAAACGCTATCGTCGCAATGATCAAAACTCCGATCAAAAAACCGCCGTAAAGATACTGCAGACGGTCGAAGCCAAATCGTTCGACCACTATTTTTAAAAGCAGAACACCTGCGATGAGAATGAAGATGACACTTCTAAAGAGTCTCTCCCCGCGAGTACCCTCGAGGAAATCCACCACCCAGTAAACTATCAGCCCGATCGAAATCAGCTCAATGGCAACCTCCCACCAAACGTATCCCGCCACCCGGCTGAAATAATCGATGAGCGCTTCCATTGATCAACTCCCTTTGTCAAAAATTAGCGGGCCGATTGTACCTCCCTGTCGCCGCCTATCAAAGCTTTTAATCGATCCTTTTATTGCCTAAGGCACTTGGTTTGTCTGTCATCATGAAGCTGTCTACGTCACGCATCAATTGTTCCCGACTGACGCGAAG
Organism: uncultured Pirellulales bacterium; assembly: GCA_964397865.1. Taxonomy (GTDB): domain Bacteria; phylum Planctomycetota; class Phycisphaerae; order Sedimentisphaerales; family Anaerobacaceae; genus CAYNKU01. Next base: position 12,066 of record CAYNKU010000039.1, read on the forward strand.
ATAGCGCTTATGCCTTCTGTGACCCTCGGCTGCGGTCTCCCCAGGCTGCCCGCAACCGCTAAGCCCCGTCACAAAAACACATAAAATAACCAACAAAACCGCCCAAACAGAAGCTTTTTTCATCATTTTTCCCTTTTTCAAAGCCAACGGCCCGGCTTCTATCACCCAGCCCACCGTATTTGTACCAAATATACACTACTTACAAGATGCGGCTACCAAAAAACACACCTTAGAGAATATCATTATAGCAATCCCGTCCCACTCTGTCAACGCAAAAACCGCTTCCCGCGCGCCGGCGCCGCAAAATCACTCTCGTGGCTCAAATGCCCGATAAAATGCCGATTTATGAGAGATAATCCCCTGTACAAGACCGCAATCAACCCAAAATCTCCAGCTCGCTCCGCAAAGACTTTTCAATCACTCTTGACAGGCCTTTCGAGCCGTTTTATCTTGTCCACATAGGCCTCGATATCGAATTTCCTCCTAAGACCTTCGGCACTCATATACCTTACTTTGCCGAAAACAGCCCTGTCCGCCCAGGGCCTGTCATGTTTACCAAAGCACCACGCAACGCCGGCAAAACTGTTAGCGTCCCTGCCATCAAGATTGTATTTATTATTCAGATAAAGCGCCGTCTTAAACCCCGCCCTCGGTGTCCTGCTCCACTCGAGGATCTTTTTGCCCCAGTACATACGCATATACCCGTGCATC
>CAYNKU010000040.1:0-8712 GCA_964397865.1 uncultured Pirellulales bacterium
TCGAAAAGGGAATCAAGGCGATGCAGGACGGCAGCGCGTGTAAGGTGATACTGGACTGGGAATAAAGACATATAGCGTACAGCGTGGAGCGGGTAGCGTACAGAGTATAGCGTGGAGCGTATAAGGAGATATATAGATGGGTCAGGTTTTGGGCGAGATCAAAGGTTATATCGAAGAATTGCAGCAGGCGGGTAAATATAAGCAGGCACCGGTGCTGGCTGGGCCGATGGGGCCTGCGGTGAAATTGGCTGACGGGCGGGAAGTTGTGAACCTTTGCAGTAATAATTACCTGGGGCTGGCGAACGATGAGGCGGTTGTGGCGGGGGCGACTGAGGCGATGAAGAAATACGGCAACGGGACGGGGTCGGTAAGGTTTATATGCGGGACTATGGCGATTCACGAGGAACTGGAGAGGGAAATCGCTGATTTTGTGGGGATGGAGAGATCGACGACTTATGTTTCGTGCTGGAACGCCAACGAGGCTCTTGTGCCGACGCTGGTCGGGGCGGGGGACGCGGTGATAAGCGATGAGCTAAATCATGCGAGTATTATCGATGCGTGCCGGCTCTGCAGTAAGAAAGTGAACCGGCTTATCTATAAGCACAGCGATATGGGCGATTTGGAGCGGTGTCTGAAAGAAGCGGGCGACGCTCGGCGCAAGCTGGTGATAACCGACGGGGTGTTCAGTATGGAGGGGGATCTGGCGAATCTGCCGGGGATAGTGGAACTCGCGGGTAAATATAAGGCGCTGGTTGCGGTGGACGATTCGCATGCGCACGGGGTTGTGGGCGCGACGGGGCGAGGGACGCCTGAACATTATGGGGTCAAGGTCGATATTGTTACCGGGACGATCGGTAAGGCTCTTGGCGGAGCGGCGGGCGGATTTATCGCGGGGCCTGCGGCGGTGATAGAGCTTATGGTTCAGAATTCGCGGCCGCAACTTTTCAGTAACGCGCTGCCGCCGGCGGTTGCGGGTGGGGCGATGGCGGCGATACGGATAGTAAAACAAAAGCCCGAACTGGTTGCGAGGCTAAAGGAGAATGTGAATTATTTGCGGGGCGGTTTGAAGGGGTTAGGGTATGAGTTGATAGAGTCCCCTACCGCTATTATACCGATCATTGTCGGCGAGACGGCCAAGGCGATCATGCTGGCGAAGGAGATGCTCAAGTATGATGTTTTGATAACGGGGTTCGGTTTTCCGGTGGTGCCGGAGGGGACGGCGAGGTTGCGGGCGCAGGTCTGCGCGGTTCATACGAAAGAGCAACTCGATAAGGTACTCGCGGTGTTCGAGAGTCTTAAAAGTAAGGTCTTATAGGAAGGTATTGATCATTGATGATTGATAATTGATTATTGCGTGTTTTTTTCCGCGAAGCGCCTTAGGGGCAAGTTATTGTTTTAGTTGGTTGATGCATCGGGTGATGCCATGGAAAATGTACCGGACACCTTTATTTCCTCCTTATTGTTATGGGGTCAAAGTTTTAGGTTTTTTTGGGGGTATTTGGTGTGAGAAAAAAATTATTAATTGCCTCTTGATTTTGGCCGATACGTGCAATATTAGTACCCCCATAGGTGTAACTCCAACCATAAAATTTGAGATATTATGCAGGAGGCGAAAATTTTGCAACAACTGGTTAGGTAATAAGTTATGAAAAACTAAATAAAATAGAAAGCAATGGCTCCTCGGAACAGAACGGGAACAGGGTCTTTCAGGGCCCGTACAATTACATGGATAATTGCAGCGTTTTGCACTGCCAGAGATTATGGGAGTGCCAGAAACGCTGTCCCATGTAAGCCCATTCCCGTGGGCGTTCTGAGGAGCAGTTAGGTCTGGCACTCCTTTTTCGTTCAGTTTTTGCTGTCTTTTTTATTATTGCAGGTGCAAACATCAAGCCAAATTTCATGTCCCTAATGCGGAAAATAACGAAAAAACTAAAAAATGCTGAAAAAATTATCAAAAAAATACAAAAAAAGTTGCATACTGATGTCCAGTATGTATAATTAGCAGTTTTATGAGAGAACTATTGTAAGTATTTTGGAGGCTAAGAAAGCGAGAAAATTGAATAAATAAGTAAACAGGGTTCCCATTTTGAATTATTTGCAAGATGGGTGCCAAGGAATAATTGCTCCTTGGAACAAAACGGGAAACAGGTCTTTGTGGGGCTTGTAAATTTGCATGGGCGATTGTTGCTGAATACAGCACTTAGCGGGGGGGAGAGTAGGTTTTTATCGCCTGCATACCATTTTCCTGCCAAATTTCGGGGAGTAGTTGAAGTCAAAGTTTTTTATTTATCGGGCTTAGGCCAGAAACTGAAGATTCGCTAAAAACAGAATTTTTGTATGTCGCCTTGCGGTGTTGGCTGAAGAACAGCGAAATAAATAAGCGACAATTCAGACTTAGCTTGCAGCAATAGTTGTTAAGCAAACAGAGAGACAGAGCGTGTACGACTGACAAAAGAATGGAGTCTTTTATTTTTAGCATCTATACAACAAAGGCTATAAGAGATGTAACTGCTGGTGTAGTAAGCAGGCAGTACTTGCCTTTCTATTTTGGGTCGTTTCTATCCTCTTTGTATTTCAGACCGTTTGATGTCGAATCGCAGGGTAAGTCCCGAGGACAAGCTGTCAATGCGTTTCTTGTCCAAACCGGCTCGGCAAAAGTGTCATTCGAATGACGAATCTACAACGATCTATTGCAGGTATAACGAATATGAAAGATGAATTGCCAATCATTTTATTAGATGGCTCTAAAGCCGATGCTATACAAACAGACGGCCGAATAGATGTTGTAGAGACGCAGCTTAATGTTGCCGGTGAATTGCGGCCTGTACGTATTGGTGTGCGAGAGGGAGACGCTAAACTTGCTGATTTAGCACCAATGGCAAGGGGCCTTTCCTCAATAATTACTGATGCGGGGGTCAGGCATTTCGAAAATAATGGTAAGACTATACCCTGCCGGAAAGGATGTGCGGCCTGCTGTCATTATATCATTGTTCTTACTCCTCCGGACGCCTTTTGTTTGGTTGAACAAATACTGGCGTATCCGAGACAGCAACGTAAAAAAGTTATTAAATCCTTCAGCAAAGCAAATGACTGGTTCGAGCAGCAGCACTCCGGCAATGCGAATCAAGCAGGTGTATTATCCTGGTATCATGATCTGCGATATCCTTGTCCTTTCCTGCACAAAAATCTGTGTACGATTTACGAAAACAGGCCTATTGTTTGTCGGGAATGGGTGGCTTTAGGAACTAATCGGCAGTGCCAAAATGGAAATCGAGTGCGAAGAGTACTGCCATCGGTTCATATAGGAGATGTGTTAAAACAGTTGGTCGCTAGCCTCGAAGGTAAAACCTCCGAGGATGTAATTTTTCCCACTTTGTTTGAGTGGTATTCACACGACGTCAATCTCAGCCAGCGCACCTGGCCGGCGAAAATGATGGTCGAGCAGTTTGTTGAGATTCTAAACAAGATGAGTAACTGAGACATTAAATAGAGAACTAAAGGAGAAGATAATGGCAGTTAGTAATTATGCAAGTTCTACAATAGCCAAAGGGGCTTTGGCAGCATTAGGGAAGGTTTCAACAACTACCTTGGTTTTGACTGTCGGAGCAGCAGTTACTGCGGTTATTGCAGGAGCGGTGCTGGTTGCACAGATGGCGAGTTTTGAAACCTGGGAATTCGAAACCAGCCAGAAAGAACCAAAACCGGCCAACATCGAGAAGCGATAGTTCACAGAGATTGTCTTTGTATATCAATTTATCAGGAGAAAAAGGCTTATGGTTGATAATAAGACCGGTTTTGAGAAGGATTTTCTGACAACAACCCAAGTTGCCAAGCGATGCAACATATCCCGTTTTACGGTTCTCAAATGGGTTAAACAAGGCAGGATTAAAGCTATCAAGCTTTTGAGCGGACATTACAGGATCCCCGAATCCGAAGTCAAATCTTTTATGAGTTTTATTAAAACTTTGTCTCATGAGCATTCCGGCAAAAATTAGCGCATCGGTGGGGTGAATCGTGAATGACACTGAGAAAAGCAGGGAAGAATTGATTCCCTATACCTAAGGCACAAGTGGGATGCCATAGGCAGATTGATTATTGTGTGTTTTTTTCCGCGAAGCGCCTTAGGGGCAAGTTATTGTTTTAGTTGGTTGACGCATCGGGTGATGCCATGGAAAATGTACCGGACACCTTTATTTCCTCCCATCGGGTGATGCCATGGAAAATGTACCGGACACCTTTATTTCCTCCATCGGGTGATGCCATGGAAAATGTACCGGACACCTTTATTTCCTCCTTATTGTTATGGGGTCAAAGTTTTAGGTTTTTTTGGGGGTATTTGGTGTGAGAAAAAAATTATTAATTGCCTCTTGATTTTGGCCGATACGTGCAATATTAGTACCCCCATAGGTGTAACTCCAACCATAAAATTTGAGATATTATGCAGGAGGCGAAAATTTTGCAACAACTGGTTAGGTAATAAGTTATGAAAAACTAAATAAAATAGAAAGCAATGGCTCCTCGGAACAGAACGGGAACAGGGTCTTTCAGGGCCCGTACAATTACATGGATAATTGCAGCGTTTTGCACTGCCAGAGATTATGGGAGTGCCAGAAACGCTGTCCCATGTAAGCCCATTCCCGTGGGCGTTCTGAGGAGCAGTTAGGTCTGGCACTCCTTTTTCGTTCAGTTTTTGCTGTCTTTTTTATTATTGCAGGTGCAAACATCAAGCCAAATTTCATGTCCCTAATGCGGAAAATAACGAAAAAACTAAAAAATGCTGAAAAAATTATCAAAAAAATACAAAAAAAGTTGCATACTGATGTCCAGTATGTATAATTAGCAGTTTTATGAGAGAACTATTGTAAGTATTTTGGAGGCTAAGAAAGCGAGAAAATTGAATAAATAAGTAAACAGGGTTCCCATTTTGAATTATTTGCAAGATGGGTGCCAAGGAATAATTGCTCCTTGGAACAAAACGGGAAACAGGTCTTTGTGGGGCTTGTAAATTTGCATGGGCGATTGTTGCTGAATACAGCACTTAGCGGGGGGGAGAGTAGGTTTTTATCGCCTGCATACCATTTTCCTGCCAAATTTCGGGGAGTAGTTGAAGTCAAAGTTTTTTATTTATCGGGCTTAGGCCAGAAACTGAAGATTCGCTAAAAACAGAATTTTTGTATGTCGCCTTGCGGTGTTGGCTGAAGAACAGCGAAATAAATAAGCGACAATTCAGACTTAGCTTGCAGCAATAGTTGTTAAGCAAACAGAGAGACAGAGCGTGTACGACTGACAAAAGAATGGAGTCTTTTATTTTTAGCATCTATACAACAAAGGCTATAAGAGATGTAACTGCTGGTGTAGTAAGCAGGCAGTACTTGCCTTTCTATTTTGGGTCGTTTCTATCCTCTTTGTATTTCAGACCGTTTGATGTCGAATCGCAGGGTAAGTCCCGAGGACAAGCTGTCAATGCGTTTCTTGTCCAAACCGGCTCGGCAAAAGTGTCATTCGAATGACGAATCTACAACGATCTATTGCAGGTATAACGAATATGAAAGATGAATTGCCAATCATTTTATTAGATGGCTCTAAAGCCGATGCTATACAAACAGACGGCCGAATAGATGTTGTAGAGACGCAGCTTAATGTTGCCGGTGAATTGCGGCCTGTACGTATTGGTGTGCGAGAGGGAGACGCTAAACTTGCTGATTTAGCACCAATGGCAAGGGGCCTTTCCTCAATAATTACTGATGCGGGGGTCAGGCATTTCGAAAATAATGGTAAGACTATACCCTGCCGGAAAGGATGTGCGGCCTGCTGTCATTATATCATTGTTCTTACTCCTCCGGACGCCTTTTGTTTGGTTGAACAAATACTGGCGTATCCGAGACAGCAACGTAAAAAAGTTATTAAATCCTTCAGCAAAGCAAATGACTGGTTCGAGCAGCAGCACTCCGGCAATGCGAATCAAGCAGGTGTATTATCCTGGTATCATGATCTGCGATATCCTTGTCCTTTCCTGCACAAAAATCTGTGTACGATTTACGAAAACAGGCCTATTGTTTGTCGGGAATGGGTGGCTTTAGGAACTAATCGGCAGTGCCAAAATGGAAATCGAGTGCGAAGAGTACTGCCATCGGTTCATATAGGAGATGTGTTAAAACAGTTGGTCGCTAGCCTCGAAGGTAAAACCTCCGAGGATGTAATTTTTCCCACTTTGTTTGAGTGGTATTCACACGACGTCAATCTCAGCCAGCGCACCTGGCCGGCGAAAATGATGGTCGAGCAGTTTGTTGAGATTCTAAACAAGATGAGTAACTGAGACATTAAATAGAGAACTAAAGGAGAAGATAATGGCAGTTAGTAATTATGCAAGTTCTACAATAGCCAAAGGGGCTTTGGCAGCATTAGGGAAGGTTTCAACAACTACCTTGGTTTTGACTGTCGGAGCAGCAGTTACTGCGGTTATTGCAGGAGCGGTGCTGGTTGCACAGATGGCGAGTTTTGAAACCTGGGAATTCGAAACCAGCCAGAAAGAACCAAAACCGGCCAACATCGAGAAGCGATAGTTCACAGAGATTGTCTTTGTATATCAATTTATCAGGAGAAAAAGGCTTATGGTTGATAATAAGACCGGTTTTGAGAAGGATTTTCTGACAACAACCCAAGTTGCCAAGCGATGCAACATATCCCGTTTTACGGTTCTCAAATGGGTTAAACAAGGCAGGATTAAAGCTATCAAGCTTTTGAGCGGACATTACAGGATCCCCGAATCCGAAGTCAAATCTTTTATGAGTTTTATTAAAACTTTGTCTCATGAGCATTCCGGCAAAAATTAGCGCATCGGTGGGGTGAATCGTGAATGACACTGAGAAAAGCAGGGAAGAATTGATTCCCTATACCTAAGGCACAAGTGGGATGCCATAGGCAGATTGATTATTGTGTGTTTTTTTCCGCGAAGCGCCTTAGGGGCAAGTTATTGTTTTAGTTGGTTGACGCATCGGGTGATGCCATGGAAAATGTACCGGACACCTTTATTTTTTCAGAATTCAGGAGACATGCCTATGGCATCCTATAGGGAGAAGTCAGGAGACGGAAGAGAGGAGATAAATTTTAATTTTTTGCGGTAAGCAGTTCGGGTAAACCGAGCGTTAAAACAGGGGCGAATATTTGCGTGAAAAAACAAACGGGACCCGCACTTGCGTACAGGCCCCGATATTCATAACCTGAAGTTGCCTGTCAATGTATTTTTGGCAGGGATTAGGCTCTTTTCCTGCGGATGAGGCCGAAAGCGCCAAGGCCGAGCAGAGCTATTGTGGTAGGCTCTGGGATCAAAACGCTTCTGCCGGCCTGGAACTGCGCCAGAACTTCTAAATCGCTGAGGCCGGCGTTGTAAATACGGACGTCATCGCAATAGGCTCCTAACTGCCAGGAAGCACCCTCGCCGTACCAGACTTGAGGGTCTTGACCAATTAACAAATCGTAGGTGCCAAGGTTAACATTGCCGCCAGCCCCTTTAGAGCCGATCGGTGCACCATCGACATAAATTATGGCGGTCAATCCATCATAGGTGGCCGCATAGTGATGCCATGCACCGTCAGTAGGCAAAGAAGCACTTGTTATGTCCAGACCATAATAGCCGCCAATAGTTCCGGGCGACGTGAAGACAATCCTCTGCTCCTGTTTTATCCTTCCTAAGTGGAAACCTCCGCCTGCATCACCCTGAGGTTTACCGGTTGCTGCTAACGTGGCGAAATTGGTGCCTGAACCCGCGGCCCAATTTATGTTGGACCAGAGCGATATAGTCAACTGGTTTGTGATGTTTGTTAGCCATCCGCCGTTGCCGCCTACATCCATACCGCTGCCCCAACGGGTGCCTTCGGCGGCGTTAGCTGTGTCACTTCCGTCATCAGGGGTCGCGGCCCAGGCTCCGATGGCTGTACCATTGGCTGCAGCGCCGACTGTGCCGGTGTTGTTGAGGCCGTTAATACCGAAGGTGTATTCGGCGAGCAGCCCAGCATTTGCGGCGCCGGCAGCAAATGCCAAAATTGTGCATACTGCAAACATATTTTTTAACATTTCGAATTCCTCCTTTTTATATAAAAGCCGCATTTCTGCCCGGCTCATAACCGGGCCGGCATTTTTGAACAAGTGCAGACTGCCTCCACATTTATTATTTGCATACCGAATGCGAATAATTTTATAAATTCGCGTTTATCTCATACACTTTTTCAAAGAAACGACCCACCGCCCGACACAACGTATTCAAACAAAACAACCGAACAGGAGGGATAGTTTAAGTGATAGAACCCCTCGGAAGCGCCGTCTAACGCATAATTTCACAGCGAAAACAGCTTATCCTAAAAGGCACCTCCGAAGAACATACGACACTCTCCTCTCCTTGCTTCCTCTAGGATCAAAAGCTGAGATAAGTTTTTGCAAACCTACACACAGTAACACAAGAAAGTCTAACAGAACAACCGGCCCAATGTCAAGAAAAATAAACCAGCAATTAAAAAAATATTTGCTGATTTAAGAGCAAGCCGGACAGTCCTTTATTGCAAGTTCCTACTAATTAAAGACTTGCGTCGTATTTCCGGCAAAGGAAACGCTGTATTTAAATTAACCGCCTTCGGCAGGGTTTTTTGCCACATAGTTTTTACCCCCTTACTTACGTGCGGGGCTTGGAAAGTGACGTGCGGGGCTTGGAAAGTGACG
>CAYNKU010000040.1:8812-12740 GCA_964397865.1 uncultured Pirellulales bacterium
GCGACCCTGTTGAAGTAGTCGTATTTCGGTTCGGCGGATAGGATTTTCTTTACTTTTTCGAGGGCGGGTTTTGCGTTATCATCCATTTCGTCGAGGGTGACCAATGCGAAGTGGCGGGCCTGGTCGGGGCGGTCGGCTTGTATTTCGCGGATGAGGATATCGCGGGCTTGGTCGGATCTATCCATCCAGTGCAGTGAGCGGGCGGCGGCGATGCGGACGGATTCGGAATCGTCTTTCGCGGCGGATTCGACTCTTTCCAGATCGTCAGGGGCAAGTTCTTTCAATCGGCCTATAGCGGTGACGGCCCAGTATCTGACGGCCGGGTCAGGGTGTTTTAAGGCTTCATATAACTGCGGGCGGTCGGAGGGCTGGGGGGAGCTTGCGATATTGGTGATTTTGAGGAGTTTTTTTACGAGTTTTTCACCATCTTTTCGATGCAGGACTTCGTAGGCGCTGCCTGAGTGGTGAGAGCGTTTGATAAGTTCGGGTTCTGGGATAAGGCCTGTGTCGCGGGTTCGGATCATCCATTCTTCGAGGACTTTTTTGAGTTGATTCTTTACGGCGGTTAATTTCGGATCGGCGATGAGATTGTCGATCTCGTAGGGGTCGGAGTCGAGGTCGTAGAGTTCTTCGGGCGGGCGTGAGGCGGCCATGAGTTTACGTGGGTATCCGTCGAGTTTGCCTTCGGCGTGGAGGCGGCGGAACTCCTTCATTGTATTGCATCTTTCACGGTAAGGCAGATAGAGAAAGTATGGATTCCACGGGTTGAAGTTTCGGATATATCGACAGCTCTTGTCGCGGACGGAGCGGACCATATCGAAGCGTTCGTCGATACGCTGGCGGGCGCCGAAGATGTATTTTCTTTGCGGGGGCAGATTCGGGCCGAGGAAGGGACGGCCGTGCATGTGGGCGGGGATATCGAGGCCGGCGAGGTTGAGGACGGTTGGGCCGAGGTCGATGAAGTTGATTAACTGATCGTCGACGGAGCCGGGGAGGGCCTGGTTGGGCGAGCGGAATTTTTCGGGGATTCTTATTATCAGAGGCGAGAGGGTTCCTGTGTCGTAGAGCCATCTCTTTGCGCGGGGCAGAGGGTTTCCGTGATCGGACCAGATGAAGATGATGGTATCGTCGTAGAGGCCGGAGTGTTTTATCTCGTCGATGCGCCGCTTTACGAAATAATCGAACTCGGTGATTCGCTCGAAGAGCCTGGCGAAGTCTCGCCTTACGGCGAGGGTGTCGGGGTAGATGGGCGGGATATTCATATTCTCCGGTTTTTGCCACTGGTCGGGTTTTAAGATTTCTGGGTGAGTATTGTCGAAATCTTTACTGTTCCATATTTTTGATTCGTGGGTGAGGATAAAATTGAAGACGGCGAAGAAGGGCTGATTGCCGGCGCGGTTTTTCCAGTGGGCCTTGTTGCTTGATTCGTTCCAGGCGGTCGGTGGGGTGTGGAAATTGTAATCTTCTTTTAAGTTGTTAGTGCAGTAGTAGCCGGCTTTTTGGAGGTATTCGGGGAAGCACTTCGCGAAATCGGGCATCAGTGCCCTGCATCGCATATTGACAGAGCCGAGGCTGCTTGGGTACATACCTGTTATTATACCCGAACGGCTTGGTGCGCATACGCCGTGGACGGTGAAGGCTCGTGTGCAGCGGACGGCCTCTTCGGCGAATTGATCGATGTTGGGTGTGATTGCATTTTTTTCGCCGAAGCAGCCGAGGTGCTGGCTGATATCTTCGCAGGATATCCAGAGGATGTTGGGTTTCGTCCTCGGTTTTTGGGCGCGGGCTGATTTGACGAGTTGCGTAGATAATACGGTGCCAAGAGAGAATGACAAAAATTGCCTTCTTGATAGTTCGCTGGATTTCATATTTATCGCCCCGTTAAGATACTCAAACTGACCGAGGGCCAGTTTGAAATATTAAAAATCAAAATTAAGGATTCAGCTTTCGGCTGATGCCAATTTTACGCTGGATTCCCGCACCTAAGGCATCTTCGACCTTCGCGGGAATGACAAGACACATCTGACACTTCGCTAAAGTATTACCAAAATTCAAAACAGTGACGCAGGCACAATCAATCGGCTGGTACGCATCGGTCTTTTGCCCAGCGGCAGAGGTCATCTATTTTTTCTTTCATCGTTACCGACAGCGGAGAGGTTTGTTCGATGGCGGCAATGATCATTTCGGTGGTCAAGGTTTTTTTGCTGTCGAAGGCTTCGTGTAGAGCGGAGACGACGGCCTGCTCGATCTCGGCGCCGCTGAAACCTTCGGCCTTGTCGGCGAGCAGTTCGATATCAAAGGCTTCGGGTTTCTGGCTGCGTTTTTTTAGGTGGATTTCGAAGATTTTTTTTCGTGCGGGCTTTTTAGGCAGACCGACAAAGAATATCTCATCGAATCGGCCTTTTCTGAGCAGTTCGGGCGGCAAGGCTTCGATATCGTTGGCGGTAGCTACCAGAAAAACAGGTTCCTCGTGTTCCTGCATCCAGGTCAGGAGGGTTGCGAACATTCTTTTGGATAGTCCGCCGTCGGAACTCTGCGAGGCGGCGGAGGCAAAAGCCTTTTCGATCTCATCGACCCAGAGAATTACCGGCGCCATGAATTCGGTCTGCTGGAGGGCTTTTCGGAGATTGTCTTCGGATTGGCCTATGTATTTTGAGAACAGGCACGATGGGTCCATTCGCAATAGCGGCTGCTGCCAGGCGGTCGCGATGGCCTTTGCGCAGAGGCTTTTACCCGCTCCCTGGACGCCGAGCATTAATACGCCGCGGGGAGGCTTGATGCCGAATTTTTTGGCTTCGGCTTTGAAGGCGTTTTTGCGGCGGCTGAGCCAGTTTTTGAGATTGTTCATTCCGCCTATCTCATCGAGGGTCAGTGGTGTTCGGACGTATTCGAGCAGACCGTCGGCGGCGACCATTCTGCGTTTGCCCGCGAGTACGGTATTGACATCCTCGTCGTCGAAACGGTTGTCGTCGGCGACGGTATCGTAGATGAGCTGCTCGGCCTGGCGTCGGCTGAGGCCCCTGAGGTTTTTGATGATGGCGCTTAGGCCGTGGCGAGTGATGCCGACCTCGATAGGATTTTTGGAGTGGATGGTCTTTAAGGTCTGGCGGACTATTGTGTCGAGCTCTTTTTCGTCGGGCAGCGACAGGTCGAAGGACTTAACGAAGGATTTGATCACGGGGGGGAGTTTGTCGGAACTGTCGATCATTACGAGGATGCTGTCATTTACTACGACACTTTTGAGTACGTCGCGAAGGATCCGGAGGGTGAGCTTGTCCTGGAGGTGTTCGGCCAGGTCGAGGGTTACAAAGACCGTTTTCTCGCAGTCCTTACCTATTCGGCAGAGTCCTCCGATGGCGGTATCTGTTTCCGGTTCGGCGGGCTGGTCGGCGAGCATGCCATCGCGGAGTCCGTAACCGATGGACCACAGCAGCATTTTTCGGCCGGCGTCAGTGGCGGCCTCGCGGACGACCTGGATCGCATCGGCTTCTTCGTGAGTTACAATGGAAATACAGCGGTAGCGGCTATTAAGAAGTTTTCCTAATTCTTTGGCATCATCCATCCTTATAGTCCCCTGTAGTTAGTATTATAACGCTACTTAGATTGATTTAACAACGGCAACCTTTTATTTTATAAAAAATTATGTCAGCTATACCAAAAACCCGAAATTCGAATATCGAAATCCGAAACAAATACAAATTACCGAAATTCAAATGACCAAAACGTCAAGTCTGTGCCGTCACGGCAGATCGCAAATGGTTTAAAACAGCTTCTTGTTTAATGATATTTTATAGTTTATGCTGTCATCGGCAGGATGACAAAATCATAAGATAACTCAAACTGACCGGTGGTCAGTTTGGAATATTAAAAATCAAAGATTAAAAATCAAAATTGCGGAATCCCGAGACGACATCGGGATGGCTTTTTT
>CAYNKU010000041.1:0-2086 GCA_964397865.1 uncultured Pirellulales bacterium
TGTAGATAAGCTGGTTGCCGGCGGGCCAGGGGTTGTCGTTGTAGCCTGGTTCTCTCCATTGGGTGCCGAGATCATCGCCGGAGTCATTATATTTCCAGGAGCCTTGGTAATCGATGAGCGTGACATCGTTTATTTCAATTACAGGTGAGCCGCCGCTGCCGGCGGGGAATCGGTAGTCGATGGCGTCTGTCAGGCCGACGTTATCAAGGTAGATGGTATTGGGTCCGACGTTTTTGAGTTCGATATATTCATAGTCCTCGTCATTGTAAGGTGAGCCCTGGCAGGGGTCAGCGGGGTGATACATAAATTCGGTTATGCGCAGGTACTGCTGGGTGTCGGAGGGGGTGCCGGTGTATGTTATGGTTGCCTGGAGGACATCATTATTGTCGTAAAGGTTCAAGGTTTCGCCCCAGCTTGAGAGGTGGCCCCTGTAGTCGCCCTGGACGAATCGGTTTTCGCCGGCCTTGGGGCTTGTGGCTCTTGCCCGGAAGGCAACCACGTCAGGCGAGACGTATATTCTGTCGCCTTCGGCGTAGCTGCTGAGGACGGTACCGCCCTGGAAGGTGTGTTCGACGCCGCCGGTTAGTTCCCAGCCGGAGATATCTATGGCGTAACCGGTATTGTTGATAATTTCGATATATTCTTCGGCCTGGCTGCCGGAAGCGGGGCTGTGTTCGATGGCGCCGAAGGTGATGTCCGGCGGTACGGGGCTTGGTATGCCGGTAAAGTGGCTTTGACCAAACATGAAAGTCCTTCTTGGAGCGAAGTACTGTGTTTTTAGTATATCGATGGCCTCGGGCATTTCCTGATAGGGGAACCATGAGCCGGAGGTTGCCCATGCGGGCCTGACCCAGGGGTTGCCCCATCTCAGAAAGTCCAGGTGAGCATCGTCCTGGGCATAAGCGAGGAGGTTGTCGACGTAATTTTCCATAAACAGTTGTCCGGCAGGGGTTCCGGGTGGTTTCAGGTATTCTTCCATAAGGGTGTAAAGTCGTCTGAGGTACATCTGGCGGAAAGGCTGATAGTCGTGTATCACGTCAGCTATTCGGTTGGGACTTCCACCGGTGAGAGCATTCCAACTGTCTATGACACTGCCGCTATACACGACGTCATCATGCCAGAGTTTACTTACTCCGCCATATTGTCGGCCCCAAGTGTAGTCTTTATCCCAGGGCAGTACGGACCATTCGCCGTTGCCGTCGGAATCGCGATAGAGGAAGTGGTTCTTTGCCCTGCAGTCGCGGTCAAACATGAATATGGTAGCGGCGAGATAATTTATGACTTCGGGGATGTTCATGTGATCGAAGAAGTAATCTCTTCGACCGGGGACATCAATGTCGATATTTTCCACGAGGGTTTTGAGGTCGTTTCGGTCGTCGTATTCTCGTGTTTCCTTGTCGGAACCGGTTCTGTCGAAACGGTCGGGCCTTTTATGCCAGTAGTTGTCGAAGTTATACATTTTGTATAAAGCGCCTTCGCCGTCGAGGCCGTTTCGTATGAGCATTTCTTCATCAGGCTGTTCGATATAGGTAGTGAGTCCGTAAAACTCGCCGTTTCGCTCGACCCTCATCAGGAACGAATCCGTGCAGGGGACACCGACCATGGCATAAAACTGGAAAGCCAATGACTGCCTGACATAGGATTTTTCGCCCATGTTGGTGTTGAGAACGAACTCGGAGACTTCGTCACGGTCGGGCAGCAGGACGAAATATTTATCGTGATTAAAATTAAATTTATGGCTTGGATTGGGCACATCGGATTCATCCATGGTGCCGCCTCTTGAGCGGACGAAGATATTGTCGTAGAACCTTCCCTGATAATAGACAGAGGCTGGGCCGCCTTCGCGCACATCGACGGCGGCGGGGTCTTCGGCAAAGAAGTGCAGTACGGGCAGCGGGGTGCTTATGGCGGGGTCTTCGATAACGGTTCCGAAATACTCGGCAAGGTACATGGGCGGGGTGTAAAGCGGAAGCTGAGATGCGCCTCCGTTGGCAGCGGCAGCGGTGATATACCAGCGGACCATTTCTCCGGGGTCGGAGGCGGCGGCAGGTATAACAGCGGTATAGATGCCGTCGCCGGCGGTTTC
>CAYNKU010000041.1:2186-4911 GCA_964397865.1 uncultured Pirellulales bacterium
AGGAAATAGCCCTTTACACGCCTGGAATTATCGTCGGCATATAGGCCGTAGGATACGTCGTTGGGCTGGGGTGGAAAGCCCTGGCCATTTTCATCGTATTCATAGGCGATGCCGCCATCGGGGCGGATGAGAGCGAGGTATTCGCCGTTTGCCGAGAGCTGGAAGTTGCAGTGATAGTTGTCTTCGGGGCCGATGTATGGGTGATTGGATGGGTCATCGGGATAGGAATCGCGGCCGGTTGGGTAGACAATAAGGTATTGGCCCGCCTGGAGCACTAAATTCGGCAGAGGCCATTTTTCGGGATTCCTGCGGCTGTCGGTCAAATACCAGCCGAGGAGATTTACCTCCTCGGCGGTTGGATTGTAAAGTTCGATCCAGTCGGGGAAGTTGCAATCGGGATTTATAGGGCCGTTGCCGAGTTCTTCGAGGGTGGTATCGTTATCAGCCATAAATTCGTTTATTACGACCGGGCCGACCTGTTTTTGCCAGTTTTTGGCGAAGATCGCAAGGTCGATCATATTGACGCCGGCATAGCCGTCGAGGTCCGCGCACGCCGAACCCGAGTAGCCGGTCGGGTCGAGCCACTGCTGGCAAAAGACGGCGAGGTCCTCGGTACCGACATGATTATCCTCGTTGAGATCTCCGGCGATATAAGAGTCCGCGGAGGCTGAAACAACAATAAGAGTTACTAAAATCAATGAAAGTAGAGAAAATCCTGCGAATCTGAACATTAACCTTCTCCCTGGCAGCTATTTTCCGGCAAAACAGCGCTATAAAACCACAAAATTAGTTGAAAAACACATATAAAACGGGCCCACAACCCGCAATTTCTGTCTATTTTAACATAAATACTACCGGTTAGTCAACTTAAATTCGCTCAAAAGGGCTATTAACAGCGTATTATCCATTTATCCATTAAATAATACGAGCCGGTCCGATAATCAGTTGCAGGAATTTAATCAGAACCGCGGCCGTATTTTTTTACTGGCCCGGCGATGGGTTTTCTGCGTACCAGTTTGCAACGTCATTTCCGTAAAGTGCCGTGCCCGTTTTGGTAAGCGATTTGCCGCCGCCGTCGGCTGAGGTGGGCCAAGGGTCGATATTGCCGGGGCAATCGGATGGATGGCTTCCATCGCTGTAATTGACCCTGTCTATTCGGATATAGCATCGCTGGTCACCGTCCATATCACCCGGCATTGAAAGTTCGACTTTTTCACCGGCGTTCCTGAGGCTTCCCGATTCCCATTCGAGGACAGTTACACCGCCGGGGGCAGTGTACCTAGCTTCAAAAGCAGTTATGTCCTTTACTATCAGTAAGTAATCGCCGGCTGGGAGGGTAGTGCCGACGGGGAATGTGAATTCTATACCGTCAGTGAATGCCCAGGGCACACTCGCGATGTCAAAGGCAACGGTCGAGCCGCTGATATTTTTGAGTTCTATGTATTCGGCATCGGGGTGGATAAACTCCGGGTTGTACATTATCTCGCTTATCACGATGGGACCAACCTTCGGATAGGCGTTATCATCACCATATGTCGGGTCATCCATAGCGACAAAGTTATAGGTATCGGTGCTGCTGCGATAGTGTCGGCCGAAAGTTACATCACGCTCGGATGCG
The DNA here is from genome assembly GCA_964397865.1 of uncultured Pirellulales bacterium. Lineage (GTDB taxonomy): Bacteria > Planctomycetota > Phycisphaerae > Sedimentisphaerales > Anaerobacaceae > CAYNKU01. Next base: position 3,805 of record CAYNKU010000041.1, read on the forward strand.
CCGAAGTCCTCGGTATCGCGATAGCCTGTAAGGTTCAAATCGGCGTCGAGGTGCGAGGTGAGATAGACTTCTTCACCGTTTTTACTCAGGCCGAAAACGGAACCGAAATGGTCTTCGTTAAATACGATATATTTGTTAGCTATAATCCAGGTCGAGGGCGGGATCTGGTATTTTGTAAGGTCGTTGGAATCGTCGCTGAGGAACCAGCCGCTGATCTCGATGGCGGTATCGGTAGTGTTGTGCAGTTCTATCCAGTCGTCGGCGCCGACATCCGAGCAGGTCAGGACCTCGTTAATTACTATATCGCCGGGGTTGGGGATTATTCCATCGTCATCGGCGGCCGGTGAGCCGTAAACATAAGCGCTGGCCCGCCAGTAGTCTTTTTTGTCCCAGTTATTCAGGTTCGGGTCATCGGGGTTGATGATCGTAAGCGAATAGCCGTCGCCATCGGTTATATCACGCCAATTGTCCTCGTATTCGAATTCCTGGATCGTTGTGCCATTAGCGTCGACGAGTTCTATTGTTTCGTCGTTGTTGTCGAGATTGCCGGTGTACGGGCCGAAGACCTTTTGGTCGTTGACATCGGGGTATCTTTCGGCAAAGGCTCCGGGGTTTTTGACAACGACGATATGTTCGCCGGGTTCCAGGACCGTCTCACCGAAAGCTATTTCTATGGTAGTTGTGATATTTGCGTCGAGTTTGATGCCCATAACCATGTCACTGCTGCCGCTGCCGGCCTGGTGGACTTCGACGGCGATAAGGTTCTGGCCCTGAACGAGGGCATCACAAGGCAGTGAATAAACCTCATTTTCGGCATCAGGCGTGTCAGGATAGTAAGCGGCAGTCGTATAATCTATTGTTCCCTCGGGCATACGAATGCGCAGGGCCTCGGAGCCGTTGATATAGATGACGGCGCCGTCATCGATGAGGCAGTTTATTTCAAGGCTGATATCCGATACGGCCGGGTCGTGGTCGAGGTTGAATGTTGTTCGGAAATAGTATGTTCTGATCATGTTGTCGTAGGGGTCGATTTCGGTATTTTTTACCCATGGCGAAGGCAGAGCGCTGCTTTCTCTGTAGATAAGCTGCTGGCCGGCGGGCCAGGAA
>CAYNKU010000041.1:5011-12649 GCA_964397865.1 uncultured Pirellulales bacterium
CCGACGGCATAAGTCGCGTCGTGCAGCGCGCTCCACTCGCCGTTTCTGAGAACGCGAGCTTTGACCTGCGTACTTCTTGTGAGAGCTACGGGGCCTATCTGGTCGTAATCAAGGGCGTCGGGGTGAACCGCCCCGCCTATCATACGCGGGTCTGTTCCGTCAAGGGTGAAATAAATCACGCCGGTGGTATGGGGATTTACCATAGTAAGTATATTATCAGGCGGGTAGACGTAACCGCCGTGTTGATAATTGCCGGCAATGTAGAACTCGGGCGGATCGGTAATCGGGTACAGACGGCCCGGATAACCGGTATAGGTATTATCAAGGTAATTCACCAAGTTAGCAACACGTGGCGGGAAGTATGAGCTAAGAATCCTTGTCTGCTCTGGCAGCCAAAAATCGTTCTTTGTGTAAAGGTAAGCCGCTCCCCCGCTAGGCTCCATGTCTCTTCGATAATCGCCCCATCTGGCAGATTCGGCTATAATGGCCAGGTCGATCTTGTCGGCAAAAGACATCCATAACGCGGCGGCTTTATTGCGCTCAGGATGCTCGGGGTCCCAGTAGGGGTCATCCGGATCTGAAGAAAGCGCTCCACCATTGAAGAGGTGTTTGTACATTCGGTCCGCGAAAAGCATCCTGAACTCTTCGTTGTATCGCAGTGCATCTAAAATAGCGCTGGGACGATAGTCATAGGGTTGAGTAAATACTGGAGGTAACGATTGTGACGATTTTACTACATGTTCGGCGTCCCAGACGAAGAACCTAAAGCCGGTCCTTCCAACGCGGCTCTTTCCCGCCCAGATATTGTGATGATCCCAGTCATCGTTACTGCCATAAAAATTCACTAACATATAATCAATTAGATTTTCGGCATCGAGGTATTTTTCATAGCTGAGATTGGGCGTACCGTCAGGATTGTTACCCAGCAGATACTGATAGTCGGCGTTATCTCCCATACCGGCATCGAGCAGATCGAACATTTCAAACCAGGCGTTGTAGTTGCCATCGACGGCCCTGATGCCATGCAAATTAGGTACTGAAGGATCTTCCTCCGACTTAATTGTGTCATAATCTTCTCTTTCTCCACCCTCGTAGGCAGCCCAGAATGGGGCGGAGGGTCTTTCGGTGGGAAAATACAGACCCCAGTAGAGGCCGTTGAGGTAAAGATGTACATACCGTCCTCGGCAGGACATATCGCCCATCTCCAGGTGAGCGTGCCTGGCCCACTGGTCCCTGATACTTTGGGAACGAGTGCGCTGGTCGGACTGATGGTGAGTCCAGGAATTACAAAAGCCTGTTCGGAGTACAATTGTGTCGAATCTGTCTGCACCATCGGGGCCGAAGAACGGGTGTCTAAGCTTAGTAGGTCCGTACATCCCCTTGAAAAGAAGCCTCATTCCGTGCTTTGGATTTTTGTATGGCAGTCGGCCGGCATTACCGGAGATTCTGAGGCCACAGTTGATCTGGAATTCTTCGGTTGAGTAAGGGTCGAAGAGCTCGACCGAAACCGGCCTTTCCCATTCTACGCCTTCTTCTTCGGTATTCATATATATCCCGATATCGGAGTCAAACAGGTTCCTCGGGTCAGTTACGATCGAAAGCGTTGGTATAGACTTGAGGGATTCTGTTATAAGGGAACTGTATTCGGGATTATTGTATACTTCGTGGTCCATCCAGTAATCACCAGGGCATTCACCACCAGGGCATCTACTATCGTAGTCCCAGACGGTCGGATAGCCTGAGGGACGACTCTGGTACTTTACATTATCGGTGAATATATATGTATGAGTAAGGACCTCTGAGGATAAATAGCCGGGTTTATATGCCTGTGCCCGAACACAGGTTGTTGTGGTGATACTAATCGGCGCGGTATATTCCGTGCTGACTCCTTCTATGGGCTTACCGCTATCTGTCGTGTATCTGATAACCACACCGGGCGTATCGCATCTTAGCATTAAAGAAAACGGCGAATCGTAATGGCCGCGGGTGTGGCTGAATTCAATCTCCTCTACAAAGTCCAAATAACCGGCGTTATTGGCCGCACCGGGTGTGGGAATACCAAAATAACGGAAACCTTCGTTCGCGTCCGGGAATCGTCCGTAGGATACATCTTCAATCTGTTCGTCAAAGACTATGCTGTCAACCATGTTGCCATCCGATGTGTAAAGTCCTATCTCTTCACCGTCAGCAGCGTCGAGTTTGAAACCAAGGTGTAAAGGTCCGTCGTCAGTCTGTTTGTCGGCCCACAGAATGATGTACCCCTCCGGTTTGATGGTAGTTTCTTCGGGATAACCGGTGGGTATTTGCCACTCGTAAGGTGAAGAAAGATCATCGGTCATATACATACCACCGACATCAATAGGAAAGCTGCTGACGTTATGCAGTTCTATCCAGTCGTCATCTTCGCCCTGTGGGTCATTGATAGTGGTGTTGGAAGCCATGAATTCGTTGATAACCAAGGGCTTGCCTTCTTCGAGCCAGTTCGCGGCAAGCATGGCATAATCGCCGAAATCGACTGTGGATGAATTATCCAGATCAGCTTCGGGCCTGGATGAAGTCATAAGTTCCAGAATTTCCGCGGCATCGAGAGCGCGGTTGTAGAATCGTACATCGTCGATATCACCGTCGAAATCATAAATTGTTGTCGTAAAACCGGTCCCGATGTGATAAAACTTAAAAGAAGGCGAAACGGGCCGGCTACCCTGAGAAACGCCGTCGAGGAAAAGCTCAACCTCGGTAGTTCGAGCTACGAGTGTAACGAACCGCCAGGTCTGATAAAAATTGGTATCGCTGTCCCATGTTACTTCGGTGCCCGCCGCGTTTTTAAATATCGCCCATAAATTCGGTACCATATAAAAGCAGTTGTTATCGTCATCGCCATTTCCAAAAACCATTGAACCGATCGGACTAAGGTAAGGAGCTTCACTTTTCACCCACATGCTGATGGTCCAGTTGGCGCTTAAATCGAAGTTGGGAATATCTACATAATCATTATCTCCGTCGAATGCGAGGGCACCGGCGGCATAACCTTCAGTCCACAGGGCTCCATAGACCTGCGAATGGTTGGCACCGATGAAATCATAGGCTGTCGTGCCGGAAGTCTCGTTAAATCTCCAGTACGAAACCAGATCAGCGGTTGGGCCTATGTCGCCTTCGGACAGCCATTGTTCGGCGAAGATTCCTATATCCTGAAAATCGACCTCGACGTCACCATTTAGATCACCGGCAATTTTCGCATGCAAAGTGCTTGAAGTGATGAAAAATATCATCAATAACAGCAACAGTTGCGGCAGAACTCTCGTGGATTGGGGCATTTTGTCCTTCCTTATCAACAAATAAGTCACTCACCCCCCTTTCAACCTTAGTTGGCTAAATGGGAGCCCTCACGGGGATAAATCGTTTATAAACAACTCCTACTCTGCCTATTTTACCATACAAGAGTCAGTTTAGTCAATTCTTAAGTTCGTCAAAATCGATGAAAACCTGATTTTATCGGTGTTTTTTTCGTGCTTTGGCAGATTTGTGGTGTTTTTTCGGTATTCGATTCAAAGCCAACTCGGCCGGGCCCTTGCAAAGCAGATCAAAAGAAGGTATTATGTTGGAAGCGGGGTTGGAAATGTTGTTTTTCAAGTTAAGGGGGCTGAAACATAATACGGGGGGTTGGAAAATGAATTTATCACGATGTCGCAGGAATCCTTTAATAAGTCCTGCCGAGGTTAAACCCTTTGGGGATAACTTTGAAGTGGCGGGGGTATTCAACCCGGCTGTAAGCCGCCTCGGCGATGAGATAATACTGCTGCTGCGAGTGGCGCAAGCGCCTGTCAGCAAAAGCAGCGAGATAGTCTTAACCGCTTTTTATGACGAGACTTCGGGGCGTTTTTTACTAAAAGAATTCTCAAAAAAGGATCGGGGAATTGACTTTTCAGACCCGAGGTTGATAGTCACTTTGACGGATACGTATTTGACATCGATATCTCATTTAAGGCTCGCCAGGAGCCGAGACGGTATTGATTTCCGGATCGAGGCGGAACCGGCAATGAGTTCGGCAAATTTTTATGAATCCTTCGGTATAGAAGATCCGCGAATCAGCCTTATCGGCGATACTTACTATATTACATACGTTGCGGTATCTCCGGCCGGGGTGACGACATGTCTTGCATCGACTAAGGATTTTCGCTCATTTGAACGGCACGGAGTTATTTTTTGCCCTGAGAATAAGGATGTTGTAATTTTTCCCGAGCGTATAGGCGGCAAATATTATGCGCTGCACAGGCCTGTTACACCTCTGTTCAAAAGACACGATATGTGGATCGCCGAATCAGAGGACTTATTGGGCTGGGGCAATCATCGGCGCCTTCTTTCTACCAGGGCAGGAGATTTTGATAGTGTTAAAACCGGGGGCGGTGCGGTGCCTTTTAGAACTAAGGGGGGCTGGCTGGAGGTTTATCACGGCGCCGATGAAAATAACCGCTACTGCCTCGGGGCGGTTCTTCTGGATGCCGCCCGGCCGTGGGAGGTTCTTGCAAGGACAGATGAGCCCATTTTGGCACCTGAGGCAGACTATGAAACCGGGGGTTTTTTCGGTAACGCGGTATTTAGCTGTGGTCTGCTTTACGAAGACGGCATCGTCAAATTATATTACGGCGCCGCCGACACATCGATCGCCTGCGCAGAGATGGATATCGAATATATCGTTTCAAAGCTGCGTTTTTATTGACTCTGCGAAGATAAATTCTCGGCTGCGGCAATCAAAAAGACCGGCTCGGATTTACCGGAGCCGGTCTTTGGTAACAGCTTTTTTGGTATACTCTGCCCGGCTGCTTTTTACCATCCCTGGGCGTACATTTTGACTTTTTCTACGGTCTCTTTCGGAATTTCGCCAGTGGCCATTTCCCTGTTAACCTGGTGTACCGTGCCTATAACTTTTTCTACTTCGTAACTTGATATCGCCAGCGGGGGTTCCACCCTTACCACTCTCTGACCGGGGCCGAAATATCCGAAATAAACGCCTTTTTCTATGCATCTAAAGGCAAATATTTTGCTCGCGAGGGGGTCTTTTGAAATATCAACCTCGATGCCGATCATCAAGCCTCTTCCTGTAACCTGCTTTATCGGTTTGTTAGGAAACGATCCTGCTGTAACTGTGAAGGCCTTTTTGAGCATTCCTCCCATACGTGCGGCGTTTTCCATAATGTTGTCTCTTTCGATGGTATTTATTACTTCCAGTGCTGCGGCTGCGGAGGGGCCGTGGCCGGTGTATGTAAATATCTGCTGGGCCGGTGTCATAACGTCGAGCACTTCTTTTCTTCCGATAACCGCCGATATCGGGGCGTATCCGCCCGAGAGGCCTTTACCCATAGCTATCAGGTCCGGCACTACGTTCTCGTGTTCTATCGCAAACCATTTGCCGGTTCTTCCCATGCCGCTCTGGACTTCATCGTCTATCAGCAGGACTTTGTATTTATCGCAAAGCTCTCTGAGTGCCGGTATGAAGCCGGGGTATGGTACGACAATTCCGCCATCTCCCTGGATGGGTTCGATGATAACACCGCCGACTTTTCCTTTTTTCAAAACCGTTTCAATTTGATCGAGGACGCTGTCTTTGAGTTCTGCGGTAGTGGGAAAGTCCATTTTAACAAAATCTTCGGAAGCGGGATAAATGCCCGCGTTTACCTGTGAGAAACCTGAAGCCTGCTGTGAAAGACCCGTTGAGCCGTGGTAGGCGTGATTGAAAGCTATCAGTCCCATTTTGCCTGTGAATCTTCGCATCGCCTCGATGGCGCCGCCGCAGGCGTCGGAGCCGCTGCAACCGGTAAGCACCTTCTTGGGAAAGTCACCGGGTGTGATCTGGATAAGTTTTTCCGATAATTCGACGGTTTCGACATTCGGTGAATAGCCGAAGGCGGTGTTCTGCATTTTTACCGCGACGTCGTAGTAAGCCTTCGCAACTTCGTTGTAGTTGTAACCAAGGACGTTGCTTGAGGCGGCGGCGAGGCAGTCGACATAACAGTTTCCGTCAAGGTCGACAACGCGTGCCAGGCTTCCCCTGGCAAGGGCAATACTGTAAAGGCCGGTGTAGTTGGTTTTTCCGACGGATTCCTTGACTCGTTTTAACAGCTCCAGTGATTTTGGGCCGGGGGGTGAGACTTTCATACCTAAGGGGATGCCTTTGGTCGACAGATAGCGCGGTTCGGCGTCAGCCTTAGCTTCGGCTTTTGCCGGGGAAGACAAGGCAGTCAGCTCCGCTCCGACGGCCAGGCCTGCTATGGATTTTACGACATCGCGACGGGTAATTTTACTGCTCATTTTTAAAATCCTCCTATATCTGGAATTTTAACAGTTATTGTTATTACTGACAAATTTGTGATATTCCCTGTAATCATCCTATACTGCCAATTTCACTAATAGCATTATAATACAGTTTAAGTCCGGCAATTACAAACAATTTATTTGGAATTTGAGGCCGCTTTTATTTAAAAGAGGCGGAGTCAAAAGCCGGGCCGAAACAGGGGATTTACATTCAAAAAGACGAAATTTCAGAGAAATTTTTTATCGGGGATTTTTTTTTCTTGCGTTTGTGTGCAAATTCATTACTTTATTAAACCGGTCTAACCGGATAGATACAACACATGGCTATGACGCTTTCGCCGGAATGCAGAAACTGATCATAGCAGGAGAGCGTATGAGTTAAAAGGGTATTTTGTTTTGTCTGAAGGCAAAATGGGGTACCGCGCTTATGCTTCCTGCGGGTCTTCTGCAGCCTCGGCGGGGCATGTGGCGGCGGTACCCCGCTTTTTTCAAGTCCTTATTTTCTATCTAATGACACAAGTATCCGCGATTTCTATCAGCCGAGGCAAAATGAAACCTTCCCGCTGTTACAGCGATTCTCAAGGTAACACAGGACAACCGACACAGAATAACAGATTATCGGAAAATTTTTTACAACTTTTTCACATATTCAAGGAATTTTTTTGCTGTTTTGTCGAGATTTTCGATGTCACCACCGCCGTCGAGGACTTCGCACATCTCGTAGGCGATATATCCCTGGTAGCCGATTTCCTTTAAGGCGGCGAAAAAAGTTTCATAGTCGATAAAACCCTCACCCATTGCAACGGCCCGCAGGACATCTTCTTTTTTGACATAGTTTGTCAGGTTATGCTGATATTCGTATCGCGGCAGACGGCTATAATCGGCGCAGGTGGTATGAACTATATAAGGTTTCATGTTCAGTACGGCGTCTCTTAATTCAGGACCTTTTAGTCCCTGAATAGCCGGCGACCATGCGTCAAAGGCGGCTTTGACGTTCGGCAGATCGACCTCTTTCAAAAGCCAGTACATCATCTCGTGGCTGACTCCGATATCGTGATGATTCTGCACGGCGAGGGTGACACCGTATTTGGCAGCCTGTTGACCTGCGAGTTTGAGGCCTTCGGCAACCATGGCATATTGTTTGTCAAAGGCTATGCCGGGGCGCTCGTAGCCGGTGAATATACGTATCATGTCGGTGCCGAGGTCGCGGGCAAGCCTGGCGAGTTCGCCGACGTACTGGGCCTGGATTTCCACGTTGGGTATTCCGGGTTTGTCGGCGCCGGCGGTAAAATCGGTGTAGCCGGCGAGGCAGACCAGTTCCAGTCCGAG
>CAYNKU010000042.1:0-12631 GCA_964397865.1 uncultured Pirellulales bacterium
TTGATATTGAATCTTCACCTCCAGATCAGCAAATTAGATGTCTTGGGTTATCTAAAGATAATAGAAGTGCTATCTGTATTCCGTTCACAAAGACAATAGGAACAATGGTTGGACCTAAAGCAAAGACAAAGACTCTTGTTCAACTATCAACACTAAGAGCTCCAGAAACGACATCAGAAGAACATTGCTCATATTGGAGATTAGAAGAAGAAATAAAAATCCTCGATGCTCTTGATAAGCTATTCAGAGATGAATCGATAATGAAGATAGGTCAAAATGCAATTGCTTTTGATATACCAGAACTTGAAAGGCAGCTTGGATTAAAGGTTAAGGGGTTCAGATATGATACAATGTATATGTTTCATGCCTGTTATATGGAGCTTCCAAAATCTTTAGACTTTCAATCGAGCGTTTTTACCAGACAGCCAAACTACTGGACAGGTGTAGATAAATCTCAAGATAAGGAACTTTGGACATATAATTGCTTCGATTGTGCTGTTACTTTTGAGTGCTTTGAAAAATTAGAGATTGAATTAAAATCTCTAAATGTTGAGTCAATATATTATCAGCACATGCTTCCACTTGGGTTTGCTTTGAGTAGAGCTCAAAATATAGGCATTAAAGTAGACCTATCTAAGAGAGAAGAACTTGCAATAAATTACAAAAAACTAATAGCTGATAAGCAAAAAGACCTTGATAAGATTGTTGGTCATGAGCTTAATGTAAATAGTTTTCCTCAGATGTCAAAGTATCTCTATGATGAGATGCGATTTCCTCAAATTTATAATAGAAATGGAGGCATTACCTGCGATGAAAACGCAATCAAAAGATTACACAGAAAGTTTCCTAATCAAGAAGGCTTGCAGCTCATCCTCAATATTCGGGGATATAAGACGATTCTTTCGACGTTCTTACAGTCGAAGCTTGATGAAGATGGAATTGTTCGAACAAGTTATAATGTCTGTGGAACGCAAACTGGAAGAATTTCCAGCTCTAAAACCATACGTGGAACTGGAGCAAATTTACAGAATATTCCGAAGCACACTGAAGCAGGCAAAATCGTTCGATCATTCTATATCTCAAGAGATCTTAAGGCGTTTATTAGAGGAGACTTTTCTCAAGCAGAAGCGAGAGTTGTTGGCAGACTTCTCAAAGTTCTTGGAAAGCCCATTTTGGATGATTTATTCAGCAAAAAACAAACAGGTAATTCTGAAGCCAAATTTGATATTCACACATGGCACGCAGCTAAAAATATCTTTAAATGTTCATCACAAGCCATTGATCCAATTAAGCGATTCATCGCAAAAACCTGTATCCATGCAGGAAACTACAAAGGAGGACCAAACGTCCTTATTAAACAAGCCATGCATATCGACAGTTCAATCATCATTAGCTATTCAGAAGCCAAGCAAGCCTTACAAAGACATGTCAGTGCCTTTAGTCTCAATACATGGTGGCAAGACGTCGAAAGAAAGCTCAAAAGCAGCAGAACTCTTACTACAGTGTTCGGAAGAAAAAGAATCTTCTTTGGACGACTCAATAACGATGAAACCCTCAGAACAGCAATTGCCTTTGAACCACAAGGAACAATTGGAGACTTAAACAATAGAGCATTTTATATGCTTGACCAATATCTTGATCATGATTGCTACCCTCTGTTGCAAGTTCACGACGAGGTTGTAGTAGAATGTCCTCTAAGTAAGGTTGAAAAGGTCATTGAGCAAATAAAAGAACTTGTTCATTATCCTTTGAAGATAGGAGAAAGTCCTCCTCTTGAAATACCTTTTGAGATTGAGATTGGTCTAAATTGGAAAGACACAATGCCACTTGAGGTTTTCAAAGATAAAGGCTTTCTTAATGAAACGAAAACTGTCTAAAGATATACTAACAGAGTATTGCTTTTTTGCAAAAAATATAGAAGTTCCAAATCTGTTTTCAATGTGGTGTATAATAAGTGCTGTCGCTGCTTGTTTGAAAAGAAATTGCTGGCTTAATCTTGGACACATTACAATATATCCAAATTTGTATATTATTCTTGTCGCTGGATCAGCACGCTGTAAAAAGAGTACAGCAATAAGAATGATAGAAGGTTTTCTAAAAAAGGTTAATCCACCAGTACAAATGTATAGCCAGAAAATGACGTTAGAGGCTTTTATAAATGCTCTTGCTCACTACGATAAAAAAGAGGAGGATTCAAACATAATAGAACGGATAGCTGATGGAATAGTTATTGTGGATGAGCTTGGCGTTTTGCTTGGAAGAAAAGCTTTTGAGACTGGTATGATTGATTTTATAAATAGACTTTATGACAGTCATGATTCATTTTCTTATTCAACAATAAAGCGAGGAAACATTGTTGTTCCAAAAAGCTGTGTTTCTATATTAGCAGGAACAACTGAGAAATGGATAAGATCAACTATTCCTTTAGATGCAATAGGAGCAGGATTTACAAGCAGAGTTATTTTTGTTCATAAAGCAAGACCAGATAGACTTGAACCTATTCCTGAACTGACAAAAGAAAATATGATTCGCAGAGATGAAATAATACATGATCTTGGAATTGTGTCACAATTAAGAGGTGGATTCGAGTTTACAGAAAAAGCAAAAGCAGATTATATAAAAGAATACCATAATTGGTATAATTCAACGACAAATTCTACTGCTTTGTCATTTTTCGATGATAGTAGGCTTGATGGTTATGCTAATAGAAGAATGATTACTCTGTTAAAACTATCAATGACTGTAGCAGTATCAATAAAAGATGACTTGGTAATAACAGATCAAGATTTCAAAGTTGCTCTTGAGATTCTTAGAAACACAGAACGAGATCTCAAAAAGGTAATGGATGCAATTACAACAGGTGCTGTTGGAGATTTCTTAAACGAGGTTCTTGGTTACATGAAACTTTGGAAAGTTTGTCCAAGATCAAAGCTTCTTAGACAATTTTCTCACAAGATTGGAGCAAGAGAAATAGATGAATTAGTTTATACTCTTGCTCAAAGTGGTAGAATAAAAATAACTCATGTAGGAAGGGTCACCATGTATGAATACATAGGTGATAGCTTTACAGAACAAGTTATTGCTGGAAAGTTATAAGGAGTCTTGAGATGTATTGGAAGGATTTTAAGAAAAAAGTAGAAGAGCTTGGAATAAGAGATTACAATCAGGTTCGGATTCGGATTGACAAAACTGTAACTGTTATTTGTGATGGATGTAACTCTGTCTGGGAAGAACCAATAGATTGCTTAGTAATAGACAACATTAAAGACGTTGTTATAACAGGCTCGGATGCCCTCATTGTTATGATATAGTGAAAGGAGTAACAAAATGGAAATCGACGACAAAGAAGTATTAAGCATTGTAGCGGCCAGAGTAATTGGTGAATTGCCAACTGAGAAAAAGACCCAACTAATAGAGAATGCTTTTGTAAAAGTCTTGAATGAGTACAACGTAAGTTGGGCTATCAAAAAGCCACTCGAAGAAGAGGCTACAAAAATAGCTGGTCAGGTTGTTACCAACCCAGAATTTCAGCAGAGAATTAGATATAGAGCGATGGTTGTCCTCGAGGAAGCGATGGATAAAGTGATGGTTGCGTTGGGAATTACTATGGTTCGCGCGTTTCGGGGTGTAGACAAGTATCCTAACAATTTGCTTGGAAAAATGTTAGATCAAGTTGAAAAGGATAAAGGAGTAACAAAATGACAAAGCCTTTTTGGATAACAAGAGATGAACCAGGCGAAGACTATGACTTATGGTTAGGTAAACCAGTGTGCTATGGTAGATGGGTTTCAGTGACAGGCGATAGCACCTGGTTGACTCAGTTTGCTGCTGAAAAATTTGAACGGCACACTGACATTAGGTTGCCTGGCGGCAAGGACTCCATAGTTCAAGTGAAATTAACAGCAGTGAAATGAAAAGAGCAACAAAATGAGCACACAAATAAAACAGGCTAAGGCGTATAAAGTTAAAGTACGCTGCATTAACGCAGAGGTTGGCAGCCATTCGGAGTTTGAGACTGCCGAGGGAAGTGCCTCTAAAAATTATTTAGTGGTTGAGCAGGATACGTTTTATTTTATCACGTCCAACCCAGCCGATATTTTCGAGATATTTGGTTCTAATGTTAAGAGCGTAAAAGAACTTGGAATAGGTTATTTGAAAAAGGAGTAACAAAATGAAGCAGTTAATAATTGTAGTATTGATAACGTGTGGTATTGCTATTGCACAAGTATGCACAAGGCCGGCAACACTGGAGCCGAGCGATGTGCCATTTGTTTTTGATGCGAATGTCGGCAGGGCTATAAGCTGGATGGAGATACAACCTGGTGGTAAGTATGGCTCAGAGATTCGAGTTTGTGATCCTAATGGTGACCCTGTAGTCATTGAGCCAATTTCAATGCCCGTAGGTATGACATGGGATGCAAATAGTAATTGGTGGCATTGGAGGCCGAAGCACAGCCAGATTGGGGTGCATTATCTTGTCATGCGAGCCACAGACCAGCCGCCGTCGCCTGCCGTGCCTGATTTTGATGAGGCGGTTTACTTGTTACATGTTAAGCGAACAGGTAACAAGGGGCCGTTCTTGCTCCCTTTTGGAAACTGATTAAGTGGCTTTTGAAAAGGAAATAAAGGACAGAAAATGACAATAGAAAAAATATATAATCGAATACAAGAACTATCTACAGTCGATAAAATTGTGTTACTGGAAAAAGCCTTTGAGCTTATACCCGAGAAAAGAGCCATAGAATCAATAGTTAATATGATCATTGAAATGGGAGAAGAAGAAAAGGTTATCAAGCGATTAAGACAAGATTTTTGAAGTAGAAATCAGCAAGCTCGAATTTGCAGACAACGAATTAGTTGATTGAACGAATCGAACTAAATATCGTTAGAGCTTGCTGGTTTTTTATATATAAAAAGAGGACTCAAGCAACGAGCTCAAGCCCTCAATTGAAGGAGGATAGTGATGTTTCTTTTTAAGAATTTCTTATAGCTTCAATAACTGCAAGAATTTCCTTATTTTCACCAAATTTATCTATTAGCTTACCTTTAAGAACTATCCAAGCTTCAGGATTATTTTTCTTATATTCCTCGATAGCTTTGATCAACTCTGTTGTCACATTGTAGTAGAGTTGTGTCTCCGTTCTTGCCTCCTGTAATTTTGGTTCTACTTTTTTCCACAATCCACCAAGACCAGCAAGAATACCTCCAACAGCTGCCAAAGATGGAACAAAAATACTGAGAAAGGTTAAACCTTCGCCAATTTGTTCTGCCCCTTCTGCAACAATATCTCCCATTGCTGTAAAATTTGGATCAACTGTTATAAAATTTGGATCTTGTCCTTCAATGCAGCCAGCAACTAAAAGGATAAAAACACTAAGAACTAATAGCTTCTTCATTTCATTTTCTCCTAAAGGCGAGGTAACTGAACAGGTGAGAAAAAGTCAACAAAAGAGCCCTATCCAGTTACCTCATTTATGTTCCAGTAAATTCAAATTCTTCTTCTTTTTCTCCAAATAATGAGTCATAGGCTTTCTCTAACAAAGTTTTCTTTTCAAGCTCTTCAAAGGTTGGTTCCTCTTTATTTGAATTAAAGAGAAAGCTTTGCATCCTTTCTACCTTTGTTCTCCAGTCATCGTCAGGATGTTCATCAAGAGCCATCGATCTGAAGTGCTGCCAAAAATGCAACATTTCCGGATCTCGTTCTCTTGCTAAATTTATCATAACATCAGCAAGAGGAACAAAATGTTCCAATCTATAGCTCGATAAACGAACAAAAGTCTTTGAACCCTTAGCAGCACCATGCTTTCTAAAAGCTTGATTTGAGTATCTAATCACATCAAAGACATCTTTTATCCAACCTACTGCTGGAGCCATTGGAGTATAACCAAAGATTGTACTTATAGAATCATAATCTTCATATCTTCTCCTTCCAAACATTAACCGAGTAAGTTCCTTACCAAGATACATTGCAACGACATTATACATTAGATGTTTCAATCCATTGTATGATTTCTGTGGATTCCCCTCCTCAAAACCTTGAATAAGAGGCTTAATACCACTATTCCAAGTATTCTCAAGGTATCCCCTTGTCCAGACAACAACACCCATTGTAATTCTACCAGCACCCTTCTGTTCTGTAAGAGACCTTCTCGATAATTGATAACCATAATTGATATGGAAAGTTTTCATTGTAGCATAACGGTTGTAGAATTCTCTCTTATTTCCTTCATCATATAGTCGTTCTAACTCAGCCTGCTCGTGGTCTCTTAATTGATCGATTGCAAGGTCATTTTTCACTTTATTCCAGCTTTTCTTTCCAGAATCTCTGGCACCAAGATTGTCAAATGCACTTTGATAAGCTACATACCAAATTGTACTTCTATTTATATCGTCAGAAAAAAGTGCGAGGTGGCCCATTTGATCCATCAAAGAAAGGAACTTACTCCAGCCAGCCTTTGTTTTTATAGCGTCTATGAAAGCATCCTGTCGTTGAAGAAAGAACTCATTGAAAGCCTGCATCTTTTGACTTACTTCAGTTTTGTACCTTTTCTTCTTATCATCAAACATAGTTGAAGAACGTGTATTTTCGCTAAGCATATTCTTTATTGCTAATGCAGCGACAAGCGGATTTATTTGAGCCGGTCCAACTGCAAGATTCTGAACAAGGTTTCTCATAAAGAAGTGAGTCGATTTGGCAAAGTGTGTAAAATGCATTCTCCACCATGCACTATTAAGCCTCTGAAATTGTATCACAGCCCAGTTCGTTTCTTTATGAGCTCCAAGCATTCTCTTTATCATAGTTTTGAGGCGAGATGTATCAAGTGCACGCGGATTTCCTTCTAACCATTGATCCCAGAAATCGTTAATTGGATCAACTAAATCTGCTGCAAGCATTACTCTCCTTGCATGATTGAAAAACGCTGGCATCAATTCTTTTCTTGAAGGTCCGAGCTTTCCTTTTCTTGTTTTAAGTTCGCTTGGAGTAAATAAAGGAACAATGTTTGGCAAATTTTCCTCAAACATCTGAGAAGGAATAGACAATCCATCAAAGGCAGCATCATCAAGAGATTCTTGACTTTCCTCTGTCATATAATAGGATTCAAGAGTTCCCCAAGGTTGATCAGCTATCCATTCAGTCAATCGTCCTTGCTGTTTTGCTAAGCGACCTTCAGCAAGTATTCTCTCTGCATTGTTTTCAAGTTCGAGATTTATACCTGCAGGTATTACTTCCCTCCTCTTTGCTTTTACTCTTTTTGTTTGAGCCATTTGACTAAGTTTTCGATCCGCTCTATCCCATCTCTTAAAGCGAGCTAATCGAACAATGTTAGCAAGCTCATTCTGTAGAAAACCTTGAAGAGTCTCTGCAACAGCTTTTTCAGTATCGGTGAATTGAGCTTTTAATAATTCTTTATCAGCAATATCGCTTGTATATAGGTAGTCTTGAATTAGATTTTCTCTAAGATCTCCGGATTCATGAGCCAGCTGCAATTCCTTAGTAGTCTTTCCAATTTGTTCTAAGACTCGTTCACGCAGATTGAATAGAGCTTCCATTGTTTTGTTAGAAGTAAATACCATTTTCTCAAATGACTCTGCGAGAGGAATTCCAGTTTGCTTTTCATAGCTGTCCATTGCTTGTAAGATAGACATAACAGGATTAAGCTTAGCTTCCTGACCAAGATCCAATCGTTTAAGAGCCTTTCCCATACTCTTTATTCGTCTATTCATTCTTATCAGTTGATCTCTTCTCAAGTCACTGTCTTTTCTTAAACCACCCTCTTTATCTAAAAGTCTAAGAGCCATATTGTATAACTTCGTATTTCCCTTTGCTTTCTTTTTGAGGTCAACAAATTCCTTATCTGAGAGCTGAAGTTTTTCTTCAAGCTCTATCGAATACTCTCTGGTTTCAATATCAGGAATATCATATTGAGCAATGAACAATTCCGCTTCATTGGCTGTCAGCTCGTCAAGAGAATGTTTCTGAGTAGACTTATAAAGTATATTTACAAGGTCATCATCAGACCAACTACGATTCTTTGCTATTTTCTTTATCTTCTGAGCTTGTTTAGCCAAACGATCTCTTGTTTCATCTTCAGATTCTATCTCTTTAGCAAGCTCATTTATCTCAAATCCAAGACTTATACCATCGCTTGGAGGAGCTTGCTTTTTTCTCTTCTTCTTATCAGGTCTTGTAAGAGTTTCTCTTAATAATTGATCCTGCTCTTCAGAGGGCATTTCGTCCACTGTAGGTTTTTTCTCTTTCTTTTTCTTCTCTGCTCGTTTATCTTCTGTCTGAGATACACGATCAAAATCAACATCTGCCCCTTCAATAAGAGATTGAATACCAGGTTCTCCTTTATCTTCAAGGAGAATTGCTTCAGCTTTTTGATCAGCAAGTTCTTTTCCTCCGTTAACAGGGGCATCTGTGGTCAGAGGATTTATAATCTCTTCCGCAACTTTGTCTACTACTTCTGCTGTATCAAGCTCTAAATCCTCTATTATTGGAACTTCTTCCTTTGACAAAGCAGAAAGAATATCTTTAACACCTTCCTTAACAGCAGGCTCTTCAAGCTTGAATAGTAGACTTTCAGCTTGTGATCCAATTGCTCGGACTCCCATTGGCAAGGTGAATAATCCAGCCTCAAATCCAAGCTGTTTCCACTCAGGCCATTCTTCAGCCAATCGCCTGAACAAATCCGCCCCATCAGAATAATCACCAACATTGAAGGATGCTCTCATTATATTTGCTAATCGTTCTTCTCCCATTTCCTCAAGAATACCGTGATAACCAGCTTTTGTCATTAGCTGGCTCATACCAGATTTACCAGCCTTCCTCTGAAAATGAGCTATCTTTCTGAACATTGATCTCATCAATGGTGTACGTTTGCTGGCTTTATATATTTTACGTTGTAAACTACTTGGTATGTGAAGGCTCTTTCCAGCTTCTTCTGTCATGTATTCAATCACAGTTCCTGCAATTGCTTTGAAGACAGTTGTTGCAGGCTTCTCTGTTGATTCTATAATTCTTTGATCACCTATTGGATTTATATCAATAACTGGAGTCTTTCTTTCAGCTATCGTTCCAAGAATCCTCGGAACTCCAACAGTACCAGCTCGAGCAACCCCACCTCCAACCCAGCGAGCAGATTTCTCTGCAAACCTAAGAGCTACTGTTTTTCTTATTTGTTTTGATAAAACTTTTCTTGAAACACCTTTTATTCCCTTCTTAGCAAGAGCAGACACAGGAGCACCAATCATCATCTCTGCTGCAAAAGGTACTAATTCTGTAGCAGCCTGAATGAAATCCGCTCTACTTATTCCATCTTCTTTCCTTCGAGCCTGAAATTCCATAGACTTGAATTGTCTTTCAAAGGTCGATTGCTTCTCCTTTGCTCCAGCTTCTAAGAGCATATCATTCTTAGTATCTATATAGTTTATTATTTGTCTAAGAGGCTCAGCAAATGGAACTGGTGTTGTATAATAAGGAATCTTTGTTTTAGGAAAATAGCCAAATCTGCCTTGTAAAAGTTGATGCTCAGCAAATCCAAGCTTACCTCGTGACTTGAATTTTTTACTTATATCTTCAAGGATAACAGATCGAGCTTTTTCTGCTTCTTCATCAGAGAATGCTTTTGGATCATCTTTTATAGCTCTTTGTAGATTTTGAATGTCTTGAGAATTCCATATTCCTCTTGGCTTTATTCCAGGTAGTATCTCTTTTCTTTCAGATAATGTTACTGGATATTTTAACTTTGATTTTATATCCTTAACATTATCTTTTATCCAAGTTCGTTCTTCTTTTTGAGCCTTCTTAAATAGCTGTGCATCATATTGTCTATCATTATCGAAGTCTTCTAAATCCGCTACAAGGTCTCTCTTTTGAATAGGAAAAGTACCTTGAAAAAACAATTCTGTTGGATGAGTTTGTCCACCGAATTGACTAACTGCATAGTCATAGAAAGTAGAAGGTGACCACCTTTCCGATTCACTACTGCGAGCTGGAATTTGATTTGCTCTATTAAGAATGTCTATTATAGATTCTCTTGGCATTGTTAGAAACCACCATATTGCAACCTATTGAGTTCACTATATGAACTACGTACTGGACCTTTCTGTCTATTATTGAACCTATCGTAAGCTCTTTGAATTTCCATTGACTCTTCAGGAGAAAAGAGATTATCTAATTCTGTCTGAATTTTATTTCTTTCAGATTCAACTAATGGACCTTGCATCCTTTTGCTCAGTCTTTGATACTCTGCGTAACCCTTAAATTTCCGAGCTTGTAAGTCAGCAGCTTCTTCCGCTGATTTTGCGAACTGGGTTGTAAGGCCTATCTGCTCAGCACTTGGACCAGTAAATGGAGACTTAGCTTGAGGATCAAATCTTTGCACTATTTCAGCTTTTCTTTCTTGATAACCTTTTATTGCAATCATAAGCTGTTTGCGACGTTTGGAATCCTTTTCTGTAGCCACCTTTCCCCAAAGGTCTGCTATGGCCTTAGTAAGCTGTTCATATTCCTTAAACGCGACATTTTGCCAAGCAAGACCAGCAAGATTATCCATAGTTTTGTCTTGCATTTGTTTTGAAAGATAATCTCTTTGATCAGCAACAAGATTAGCTTGATTCTGAGTAAGCCGACTCTGTGCCGTTGCATTATCAGTCTGTGCATTTAATAATTCTATCTGTGCTTGTATATTTTTAGGAAGGTTTTTATTCACTATAGCTTGTCGTGCATTTTCTTTCCGTGCTAAATCTAACTCTTCTTCTCTCAAGGCAACAACATCGCTCTGACCTTGTGTTCTAAATAATCTTTGCTGTGCTGAAACATCTGTTCTTTCTTGTGACTCTGCTATGTCAGTTTCCATTTTTCCAAGACCTAATTCTGCCCCTTCAACAGTATATGGAGATAAAGCTCTGAATCTTTCTGCTTGTGCCTCTGTAAAATCAGTCCTTGCAATTATACCTTCTATTTCAGCAGTCAATTCACGGTTTCTCATATCGAGTTGTCTGGTCGATGTTTGCTCTCTTAGTGCTCGATCTGCTTCCAATTGCTGTCTATTGAGAGCTGACTCTGACCGTGCATGTCTTCCTTGCTGCTGCTGAAGTAGAACTTGAATAAGAGCATCAATGCCTTTATATCTGTCTCTTCGACTTCTAATTACAGTTGCCATTTTATTTTTCCTTTTATAAATTATTATCTACTACCTGCAGAAAACATTGCGGTGCTTGCTCCACCTGCCGCTATTCCTGCTGGACCTCCAAACAATAGAGGTATCAATGGCAGCAATGAAGTTGGGTCAAATCCAGGCTCTTCTTCTCTAACTATATTCTCTTGAGTTGGAGTTGCTGCAAAGCCTAAACCTGCTTGGAAGAACGGATTGGCTGTTGGCATTTGATTCCTTATATTGAAGTCTCTGCCTTGTTGTGCTAATTGAGATGCACCAGTTCTTTGAGTCAATTGAAGATAAGGAAGCTGTGCTGACATTTGCACTGCTCCAGGAATTCGCGATGCAGCAAGCTCTCTACTTTGTGCTTCAAGGCCGAGACCTTGTTGGGCCATATCGAAATAACCCTTTGAAACACCTGCAGCAAATTTGCCTGTTTCTCTACTAACACCTCTTGCTCTGGATGATCCTTGAAACGAACCTGCATATTGTTCTTCAATGATTGGTTGTGCATATTTTCTAAACATATCAAAGGCAGGACGTGCAACGTTTGTATTATAGTATTCCTCTAAAGCTTGATAATCCATACTGAAAGCTGGAGTACCTGCCATTAAATCTTGAATGGCTTGTGATTGAGCAAGCAAAAGTGCTTCATCTCTTGCAAGAAAATTCTCTATTGAAGAAAAATAATCTTCACCAAGAGGCGTTCCACGAGTTCTGGTTAAAGCTTCAGGAGTCAATCCCCCTGATATTAGTTCTCCAAGACGTTCCTCAACTTGCTGTGCACCTGGTCCTAATAAAGAGAGACTATTATCCAGGCCTCCTTTATGATACTCTGTCATAGTTGCCATTATACTGTCCTCGTTAAAGTATGAGACAAAACATGAAATCCAAACCGTCTTAACAAACCTCTTGGAGTTTTAGTTGTCTCGGTTCTTATTTCTTTTATTCCTTTCTCTGAGACCCAATGAAGAAATCGCTCAAACAAGGTTTCTACTATTGATCTGTCTTCTATATGATTATCAATATATACTTGTTGAAGCCAAGCATGACTCTTATTTGGTACAAGCCAACCAATAACAAAGCCAATAATACTGCTCGAATCCTTCCAAGCAATTAGAACAAATATATTACTACTATCAAAGGTCATTATATTTTTTATATCTTCACTGATATCTGTTCTTGAATAGTCAGAATCAGGAATTAGAAAGTCTTTAATCATATCTGCTGCAATAGGGTTAGTAGCTCTAACTGTTTCTATCTGTTCAATCTGTTCAATCTGTTCAATCAACATTTCTTTTCTTTTGTTCAAGGATATCAAAAGCTCTACCTACAATCA
Source organism: uncultured Pirellulales bacterium (assembly GCA_964397865.1). Classification (GTDB taxonomy): domain Bacteria; phylum Planctomycetota; class Phycisphaerae; order Sedimentisphaerales; family Anaerobacaceae; genus CAYNKU01. Next base: position 12,502 of record CAYNKU010000042.1, read on the forward strand.
GTGAGCCATATACTTCACCAATAAGCTTCTTTACTTTTGCTATATCGTCTATGGATATATCTAATATATTATCTTTAGCTTGCTTGATCCTCATAGCAAGTTCGTAACGAGCAAATTTTTCGTTACCATC
>CAYNKU010000043.1:0-3636 GCA_964397865.1 uncultured Pirellulales bacterium
CTCCTGTTCACCTGCCTGTCCCGACCAAAAGTCGGGCTTATTTCTGTTAGCCCCCCGCACTGCGGGGGGTTGTCTTTTTCCCCTTGCACTGCAAGGGGTCGGTTTTTTCACGGCACCGCCGTGGGTTATAAAAACTTGTCACTGCGAGTCAGAAGATGCCAAAGGCAGCCAAAGGCCGCGGCAGTCTCTCACCCCTTCTGTCATTCCCGCGAAAGCGGGAATCCATTTTTATTTTTTTGGTTTTTTTTAGATGCTTTATTGTAAAATCTAAGAACTTGTTTCTGTGCCTTTGCCGCCTTCTCTCCCTCAATCACTTCTCTTTTTAAGACTTCTTCTGTCAGCAATTTGACGACATCTGAATTGTCTATCTTGATCCCATCTGACATTTTTCTCAACTCTCTTCTAATCACATTTACAACCACATCGTTTTGGGCAATAGCACCAATTACAAAACGGTTGACGCTTTGCACTTTCTCATGAAAATCCTCTCTTGCCGCTTTGCTTAGTCCTTCCCTGCAAATAATGAAAAGCTTTTCTTTATCTTCTTCTTTCTTAAGATTGATCTCTATAAAATTGAATGTACAAACAAGATCATAGTTTATAGGTTGTTCAAACCTCATTTTATAGATTTTCCATATCGCTCCATTAGTGAGGATAACCCATTGTACTCCATGATTTGCCGCATAATCGATTGCCTGCTTAAGATGGTTTTCTTTCAAGTCAATTCCTATCGCCTTGACTTCAATCAGGAATTGAACCTTCTCTTTAACTTTAATAGCTAAGTCACAGTATGTTCCCCTTATCGCAAACTCACTTGTTACTTCCAAATATTTATCGTAGCCGAAGACCTCCGCTAGAATATCTGTTATTATCGAAACTGTGTCAGCTTCGTTAACGTCTCTGTCTTTAGCTACTCTTAAAATATTCTGAAACTTACCAATCTTCCTTGAAAACCTTTCTGTAATTCTTTTAGGTAATTTAGCCATTTTAGTTTCCTTAATTCTGTATTTGAGCTTTCATTCCCTGAACGATACAGGACAACAGAAATCCAGTAAAATCATCAGAGTCACCTTGCCACATAATACCCAAACCCACACTTGCCGTTAAATCAACTGTTGATTTTTATACTTATCTTACACCATTGCAATATCTTCTGCTTTTCTCAGAATTTTGACAATTTCTGAATTTGGCTTAAGGCCCCTTTCTACCATTAGCATACCCACCTTTTGTCCAAGTTGGACTTTCAAATGCTCAAATCTTGAGTAGTTGTATTTTTGATGAACTAACAGGCGTAATTGATTTTCAACAGGTTTATTTTCGTCAATATCAAACTTGCTAATTTCCTTCCCTCCGCACAAATCATTTAAGACTTCTATCATTAGTTCAAGAGGAAGATATTCTTCAAAATTCCCTTTGCTTAGTGCATGAATCATCTTTACATTTGGCACTTTTTTTGCCTCAATAATTTCAGCATCTCTTTTTCTATTATTATCCACAACAATTATACAAGGTAGATTATATACTTTTAAAATCTTAGCATGCATTAGCATTTTTTTCAGATCAGATCCACCTGCCGATATAATAGATATTCCAAGACTTCTTGGATTTATCCCAATACTTCGAAACATATGAGGGTATGCATATAATTCTGTATCTCCTTCAACAATTAATGTACAATTACCTCCACCGCTAAGCAACGCATCTGAGACCTTTATTCCTACCAGTTCACGTAATTCATTGGGATCATCAAGCGAAAATAGAGATGTTTCTGTTGCTCCATTATTCCTTCGGCGCAAAACAATGTTATCTTCTAGTTTTCCTAGATCTAAAAAAATAGGTGAGTGTGTGGTGCATATTACTTGGGATTTTCGACTAAAATCCTGCATTGCCCAACGCATTTCTCTCTGTGCCCTCGGATGTAAATTGTTTTCCGGTTCTTCTATTGCGAAAATAAAATCTGGAGTTTCATATTTAGCATAAATCCTAAACAGAGCTAATATAAAGCTGTTTTGAACACCGGCCCCTCTATTTTCTATAGGTATACCTTCTACTCTCTCATCACTCATTTCGATAGGGATTTCTATACCTTTCAAAGAGTCAACCTGTATGTCGTGTTCCAACTCCAGTTCATAATTGTTGAGTTGTTCTCTTAATGCACCTTGTAAATCTGTAATTCTTTTCGCTACTCCAAAACGTAACCTTTCCCGTAAATCATTGGCTGCTTTAGCGCCTTCTCCGTCAACAATTTGTTTTATGAGAGGTCTAAAGAGTTTCCCAAAAAGGCTGTTTGCTGCCATCTTTCCTTGAATATCTAAATTCCTACCCGCAGGGACTAACACAAAATCTGGAAGAAGGTCATCAAATTTTGGCTTTACCTTTTTCCATTCCCCCTCTATTTTGATTTCTGTTATGGGCTTCTCATTGAATTTAAATATTCTTCTTACATTTACACTTTCACATTCATTTAATCCGTAATCCCCAAATCTGTCACCAAACTCCTTAAAATCAATTTCTATCACAATTGGTATATCAGTGTTTTTCTTGAAATAGTCAGCTTTATCATTAAACTTTTTCCCATTAAAGAAAGCCTCAAGTGCTAACATGATCGATGTTTTGCCACAATCATTTTCTCCAATTATTACAGCCATATTCGAAAAATTAATTGTTAGTTTTTGCAAAGCTCTAAAATTCGTAATTTCAACCTTTTTGATTCGCATATTTTCCCCCTTTTCCGCAAAACAAAAAAGACGCAAAATAATATTTCATTTTGCGCCCCCACATTCATTATTCATGCCTATGGCATGCCCAAGGTACTATTCACTACTCATTATTCACTATTCATTACTTCCCCGCCGCGGCGGGAAAAACACCCCATATCCAAGCGATTTGTCAGCAGCCTCTCTGGGATAAAAAACAGTATAATGCAGGATTTAACAGATATGTCAAGTTTAAAACCGACACATACAAACAAAAGAATTAAAAAGCACTATTTTGCGCTCTGGCGCGCCACCCCCCTTTAAAAACCCGGTCAAAAGTCGTCATTTTTATGCTTTTTTAGACCAAATCCGATGCTTTTTTTGTCTTTTTTCATCTTTTTTAGTCTTTTTTTGATTTTTTTTAGTGGCCTTTTGCGTCCCAGCGCACAAATTTTATGCTTTTTAGCACCCCTTGATCGATATTTCACACAAAATTTTAAAGCGCATCTTTATCTTTCAAGGCAACCCCTCCGTTAGAAATTTATATCCCTCCAACTCGCCGGTTGGCCGTTGATCTCCTCGATTTTACACAGCCTAATCAGCCACTCACCACTCGACTCCTTTTCCATTTCGAGCTTTATTTTCATCAGCATAATGGGCACAAACTCCGCCGCCTGACTTCGTTTGTCAAATACTATCCTGACCGTAAAAACCGCGCTCGCCTCACCGCCGGTGATATCAACAGAGAGAATCGTCTTAATAGCTTTATCTATCAAAGGCTCCGAGAGCCGCCTCCTGCAGATACGCATAACGCGCTGTTTATCGCGATTAACCGAATCGCCGTAACTCTCGCTTATCAAAGGCTCTATGGCGTCGGCGTTTTCCTCTTCAGCCGCGTTTACACCGGCGGTTATCATGCCTTTGATCTTCTCCAGATCGG